>JAKLDS010000001.1 GCA_022703375.1 Deltaproteobacteria bacterium
TATTTGGGGGAAATTCTCCAACGATTTGGCAATCGATCTGGGAACTGCCAATACGCTGGTTTATGTTAAGGGGAAGGGTATTGTTTTGAATGAGCCCTCGGTTGTTGCTGTGCACAAAGATGCCCGGGGAATGAAAAAAGTTCTGGCTGTCGGGATTGAGGCGAAAAATATGCTGGGAAGAACGCCCGGCAATATTGTGGCCATCAGGCCGATGCGCGACGGTGTCATTGCCGATTTCGACATTACGGAAGAAATGCTCAAACATTTCATCTTAAGCGTTCATAATCGCAAATCTCTGGTGCGACCGAGAATTATTGTTTCCGTGCCCTCCGGCATAACGCAGGTGGAAAGGCGCGCGGTGCGTGAAACTGTTGAATCCGCGGGAGCCCGGGAAATTTACCTGATTGAAGAACCGATGGCGGCGGCCATCGGCGCGGGGCTGCCCATTGCCGAACCGACGAGTTCCATGGTTGTGGATATCGGCGGTGGTACGACGGAAGTGGCCGTCATCTCTCTGGCCGGTATTGTTTATTCCAAATCCGTGCGGGTTGCCGGAGACAAGATAGACGAAGAAATTGTCCAGTATATGAAAAGAAAATACAGCCTGCTCATCGGGGAAAGAACAGCAGAAATCATTAAAATAGAAATAGGCTGCGCTTATCCGATGGAAGAAATAAAAACCATTGATGTCAAGGGCAGAGATTTAATATCCGGCATTCCCAAAACCATCGAAACAAGTTCCGAGGAAGTTCGGGAGGCCATTACCGAGCCGGTAACACTGATTGTTGATGCGATTAAAGATGCTCTGGAAAACGCTCCGCCGGAACTCGCCGGTGATATTGTTGATCGCGGCATTGTCCTGACCGGAGGCGGCGCTTTGCTGAAAAATATTGATGCCCTGATCAGAGAAGAAACCGGTTTACCCATTACGATTGCTGATGATCCTCTATCTGCTGTCGCCAGAGGTGCTGGTATGGCATTAGACCAGCTCGATGTGCTCAAGGAAGTAACCATTCAGGTATAAAATCGAGAGGAAAAGGATTTAGTTATATCCGGCGAATCCGGCCATTAAGTCATCTTATCTTCTTTCCCGCAGGCAGACAGGATAATTTATCGCTACGGGGGATTCTGTTGGGGGAAAATGTTTTTTTTTAAGAATTATAAGACTATTATCATTGTGGCTTTAATTGTCCTGGTGGCGCTGTTAACTCTTTCCTACAATGCCAAACAGGAAAGAGGCGCTGGTTTTCTAAGAAAAACAATCCTGGAAGCTGCCGCTCCCGTGCAGGGCGCTCTTAATTCGGCCGTCAAAAGCGTCAGTAATGCCTGGCAGCGTTATATCAGGCTCGTGGGATTGGAAAAGGAAAATAGAATATTACAGAGCAGGGTAAACGAGCTCCAAGCGGAATTGATTTTATATCAGGAAAGTTTTCTGGAAGCGGAAAGACTGAAGAATCTTCTTTCTCTGCAGAAAGAGCTGAATTACACGTTTGTTGCCGCCCGTGTTATCGGCCGGGAACAGGCGGGTCTGGCCAAAACAATATTAATCAATAAAGGCAGTGCGCATGGTTTGCGGGAAGGGATGCCGGTTATTGCTCATCCGGGCGTTGTCGGCAGGCTTATTCAGGTAACCTGGCACGCTTCGAAGGTTATGCTGCTGATTGATGAAAGCAGCAATGTTGACGCCATAGTACAGAGAACAAGAACGCAGGGCATTATTCGGGGGGCCGGCTCCGGGGGCTGCGTATTAAAATACATTTCCAAAATGCATGATGTAAAGAATGGTGATGCGATTGTCACGTCGGGAATAGGCGGCATTTTCCCCAAAGGACTGTTGATAGGTGTAGTCAGCAATGTGGCCAGGCAGGAGGCGGGCTTGTTTCTCAAAATCAATATCGCTCCGGCTATTGATTTCTCACGTCTGGAAGAAGTCTCTGTTATTGTTGCCGCGGGTGATGAGAAAGGATGACGATTAATCATGGTATATTACCTGTTGATGCCCTTAGTCTCCATCTTGTTAATTGTACTGCAAATTACGATTGCTGATGTTATTTTCTCAGGTCGGCTGGTAATGGAGATTTCGCTGATAGTTGTCATTTGTGTCGCATTCCGCCTGGATTTGGTGAAAGGTGTAATTTCCTGTTTTGTGCTGGGTTTTGTCTATGACTGCATTGCCGGTTCGGTATTAGGTCTGTTTGCTTTGATCTATACTGTTGTTTTTCTTGTTTCGTTTTTTATATCGCTGCACCTGATAGCAGAAGAAATGCATTTAGTGGCCTTGCTGACATTACTTTGCGCTTTACTGGAAGAGTTGATTATCTTCATATTTTATAATTTGGCGTATGGATACAATGCCGGCCAGAACAACCCGCTGACTTTTCTGTCGCGGGTCTTGATTGTGAGCGCTCTGGCGCCTCTGTTATTCTCGGTTTTGCACAAATTTGAGGTTTTTTTCTATGGCAAAACAGCCCAATCTGCTGAACGGTCCGGCTCCGGCCGAGCTTCGGCGGAAATATAAAATCATCATTTTTTTTGTAATGGCGTGCTTTTCTCTTCTGCTAACGAGGCTCTGGTATCTGCAGGTCATTAAAGGGGATGACTTAAAGCAGAAGTCGGAAAACAATTCCGTCCGTTTCCGGAAAATTAAACCGCTGCGGGGGCTCATCATGGATAGAAACGGCACGATTCTGGTTGATAACAGTCCCTCCTTTGATGTGCTTTATATGCCCAGCAAGGGTAAGGATCCCGATCGTGTCTTGAAAAAGCTCCGGGAACTATACCAAAACAAAGGTATGGATTTATCTTTCGATCAGCCTTTTCCGAAAAACGCGAAACCTTTTTTACCTGTTAAACTGGAAAAGAACGTCAACATGGAAAAGGTTGCTATTGTTGAGACCAACGCGCTGGATTTGCCGGGAGTGTATATAGACGTAACTCCCGTCCGGCAGTATATTGAAGGCCAGGTGGTAGCGCCGTTTATCGGCTATACCGGTGAAATAAGCAAGGATGAACTGGAAAAAAATGTCGAAGAATACACCTCCGGCGATGTGTTGGGAAAATACGGCATCGAAAAATTTCTTGATTCGCATATTCGCGGCAGGCGGGGCGCGGAACTGGTGGAGGTCAACGTTTTCGGCAAAGAGATTAAAAATGTCGGCAGAATTGATCCGATTTCGGGTTACAATGTCACTCTGACAATTGACGCCAACCTGCAAAAAGTTGCCTGGGATGCGCTGGAAGGAAAAGCGGGTGCGGCAGTCGCCCTTGACACCCGCGACGGTTCGGTGCTGGCGATGGTCAGCGCCCCCTCCTTTGATCCTAATTTATTCAACAGCGGTATTTCTTTGGCGGAATGGACGAAGCTGCTGAATAATCCTCTGAAACCGATGAGCAACCGATCAATTTCCGGACAGTATCCTCCCGGTTCAACTTATAAACTGATCGTTGCAGCGGCGGCGCTGGAAGAAGGAATCATCACGCCGGAAACAACATTTCATTGCAATGGTTCGTTTGAACTGGGCAACAGATCTTATCGTTGCTGGCTGAAAAAAGGGCATGGCTCTGTGAATCTGCATCGTGCCCTTGTCGAGTCCTGCGACGTCTATTTTTATAATGTCGGGAAACTGCTGGGAGTTGATACTATAGCCGAATATGCAAGACGGTTTGGCTTGGGCGAATTGACGGGAATAGATTTGCCCAATGAAAAAGGCGGTCTTATTCCGACCAAGCAATGGAAAGTGGAGCGGTTGAAAGAGTCTTGGCAACTGGGAGAAACCATATCCATTTCCATCGGCCAGGGATTTAATCTGGTAACTCCACTGCAGCTGGCAGTTGCTTACAGTGCCCTGGCCAACGGCGGCACCATATGGCGCCCCCGCTTGATTAATCGGATCGAAACAACCGAAGGCGGAATTTTTAAAGAGTACCTGCCGGAAAAAAGAGGCGAGCTTGGTTTAACGGAAAAAAATATTGAAATACTGAAATACGCTCTCTGGGGCGTTGTTAACGAAAACGGCGGCACCGGCCGTGCTGCCCGCCGACCCGGCAGTGATGTATCCGGCAAGACCGGCACTTCTCAGGTAATCAGCATGCCCGAGAATGACAAGGTGCGCCGCGATAAAAAAATAAATGTCTTCCACAGAGATCATGCTCTTTTTGTCTGCTACGCTCCCCGGGAAAATCCCGAAATAGCTATTGCGATTATTGTGGAAAATGCCGGGCATGGCGGCTCCGCTGCGGCGCCGGTGGCCAGAAAAATTCTGGACGCCTACTTTAACGGCAAGAAAAAGAATGTTCTGAAAAAGCCGGAGGCTAAAATTGGTCTGACAGACGTAACCGGCAACCGGCAGCAGTGAATATAATTTTTTCAGGTTTTATGGATAAAGATGATTCTTCGATTTGATCGCCGTATTTTAGTGAATTTTGACTGGACGCTGCTGGCTATCGTGCTGGGCATTTGTTTTATCGGTGTGCTCAATATTTTCAGCGCTGGTTACAGCTTAAGCGAAAAACAATACCCGCTTTATTTAAAACAGATTCAGTGGATAGCGCTGGGTCTGCTTTGCATGCTGATAGTTTTTTTTATTGACTACCGCGTCATCAGCAGAATTGCTTACTTGATTTACGGTTTCTCCCTGGCCCTGCTTGTTTTTGTTGCGCTTTACGGATACACAAGCAATGGTTCGCAGAGGTGGATTTCGTTTGGTTCGGTTTTCTTCCAGCCGTCTGAATTTGTTAAGCTGACAATCATTGTGGCTCTGGCGCGTTATTTTGACGATCATAAGTCCCTCGAACCATATACATTGAAAGAACTTTTCGTGCCGTTACTTATTCTTTTTGTGCCATTTATTCTTGTTTTGAAACAACCCGATTTAGGAACGGCCTTGATTCTGTTGATTATTTTTTCCTCCATCATTCTTTTTATTGGTATTAACTGGAGGTCTTTTCTCATAGCCGTTGTCGTCGTATTAATATCCATGCCGGTGGGTTGGCACTTTCTCAAGGATTACCAGAAAGACAGATTGTTGACATTTCTCAGCCCGGAAAATGATCCACTGGGAACCGGTTATCATATTATTCAATCCATGATTGCCATTGGTTCCGGTGGTTTCCTGGGCAAGGGATTCCTGAAAGGATCACAAACCCAGCTCAAGTTTTTGCCCGAACAGCAAACAGATTTTGTTTTTTCTGTGTTTGCCGAAGAATGGGGTTTTGCCGGAGGGCTGGTTTTGATGCTTTTATTCATTTTTTTGATTGTCTGGGGAATGAAAATTGCTTTGCATTCGCGGGATTTATTAGGTACTCTTATTTCATTTGGTATAACCGCCCTCATATCCTGGGAAGTGTTTATTAATATTGGCATGGTTTTAGGCATATTGCCGGTTGTCGGTATTCCGCTGCCGTTCCTGAGTTATGGTGGTTCGGCGATGGTTGTATTATTGATGTCAATGGGATTATTAATGAATGTGAGCGTGCATAGATTTATCTTGCAGCGTTGATAAGGGCTTTTTTTGCAAATATCAAGGAGGCAACTTATGTGGGAAAAAAAGAAAAAACCGGAAGAGCTGAGAGCATTTCTGGACAAAGGAGCGGAATTCACCGGTAAACTGATTTTCAATGGTGTAGTGCGGATTAATGGCGATTTTCAAGGGGAAGTTTATGGCCAGGGATCGCTGGATATTGGTGACGGCGCTGTTATTAAAGCGAATATTGCCGTGGACAATATATATATTGGCGGTGAAGTTTACGGCAATGTTGAAGTAAGGGAGAAAATGAGCATTCATTCCACTGGTAAGTTTCTCGGAGATGTCCGGACGCCGGTATTGATAATGGAAGAGGGTGCTATTTTTGACGGCCGGTCACACATGGTGCAGATGGTAGAGAAAAAAATGGCGACGGCGGGAGACGTTTCCTGACTCAGCTGCGCTTAGCACGTGGTTAATGCCTTATAAATATTAGCATTAGTATAACAACAGCAACGCTTTTTAGACTGCCGGTCAAAAATAGCTTGACAAGAAAAAGGGGCTATGGTTAACAGAACCGCTGTTCGGAGAAAGATAGGACAGGTGGAGTACGTTTTAATTTCAGTAAGTCTGTTCTTCTTTAAGATTTGACATATTAAAGAATTCTGAGGCAAGCTGTGGTAAGTGTAATTCCTGATTATACAGTTTTTATCCAAATTGCTAATTTTCTTATTTTAATTGTCATTCTGAATCTTCTTCTTTATAAGCCTATCCTTAATATAATTGAACGTCGCAAGAAACAACTCAATGAGCTGGAGAATGAAATCAAGCTCTTTAATGAATCTGTAGAAAAAAAAGTCACCGAATACGAAGAAAAACTAAAACAGGCCAAGAGCAGTGCCGCCGAATTGAAAAAGGAAATTATCCGGGAAGGCGCCGAACAGGCCAAAGCGGCCGTGGAAGTGGTACGCAACGAAATCCCGCAGATGGCGCAGGAATTTCAAATGAAAATGGATAAAGAAATTCAGGCGGCGAGGGATATATTGAAAAGCCGATCGCGCCGGTTATCTGTGGAAATTGCCGAAAAAGCACTGGGGAGGCCGGTACAATGAAATTTATCGTCCGCCCGAAACAAGCTACCGCCGTATTTTTATTTTTTTTATTTGTCCTGGTGATTTCATCGTCTCTGGCCGGCGCTTCCGGAGGCGAGGGCGGTCATGATAAAAAACAATGGATTGATTTTGCCTGGAAGACATTTGATTTTATTGTTCTGGTCGGTTTTTTGGTCTGGCTGCTGAAGGACAAAATAAAAAAATTTTTCGTTGACCGGCGTGGAGAAATAAAAGAAAAGATGGAAATAACCATGCTGCAGAAAGAAGAAGCGCAGAAGAAATTCCGCGCATATTCCGAAAAAATTGATAAGGCCTCCGGTGAAATTGACGGCATCTTTGAGATGATTAAAGAGCAGGGTGTCGCCGAAAAACAGAAAATAATCGCGGATGCTGAGAAGGCGGCGCAGAAAATAAAAGAAGACACCAGGGCGCGGCTTGAGCAAGAGATGAAAAAGGCTTCCGATCAGTTGCGGGCGGAAGCGGTCGAACTTTCCGTGCAGATGGCGGAAGAAATCCTGAAAAGGAATATTACGGCGCAGGATAATGAGAGCATGGTCAGGCAATACATGGAGAAGGTGGTAAGCAAACATTGATCAGTAATATTTCCAAAAGATATGCCCGCGCTTTTTTTGATACAGCCATCGAGGAAAACAAGCTGGAGCTCTATGGCAATGAGCTCGGACAGTTTGTTGAGATTGTTGAAGATAATCGAGAGCTTACCGAATATCTGGCCAATCCGGTCTTCGAACAAAAAGCTAAAAAAGAAATTGTCGAAAAGATATTGGCCAGGCTTAAACTATCCCCAATGACCGCCAATTTTTTAAAATTACTTGTTGATAAAAAAAGAATAGATGTGCTGGCGGATATATTGACTTGTTACCGGCAAATGATGGATGAGGCGATTAAGCGGGTTCATGTCAGCGTGAAAACGGCCTTTCCGCTCTCTGCTGATTTGCAGTCCTTCATTGGGAACCATCTGGAGACGCTGACCGGCAAGAAAGTGGAAATAGCGGTGGAAGAAGACAGAACTCTGCTGGGAGGCATAGTTATCAGTGTCGGTGATACCCGTTACGATGGCAGCATTCGCAATCAGTTGAACAAAATGAGGAATCTCTTAGGGGAGGCAAGATAAGGCATGGAAACAATCAAGGCGGAAGAAATCAGTCAAATTATTTCTGAGCAGATTAAAAGCTATGAAAAAAAGCTGGATATAAGTGAGACAGGCACTGTTCTTTCTGTCGGTGACGGTATTGCCCGCGTCTACGGTGTGCAAAACGCAATGGCGATGGAGCTGCTGGAATTTCCCGGCGGCATTCTGGGAATGGTTTTGAATCTGGAGGCCGACAATGTCGGTGTCGCGGTTCTGGGCGAAGTTACTCACATCAAAGAAGGCGATATCGTCAAGAGAACCGGGAAGATCGCCCAGGTTCCCGTGGGCGAAGGCCTGTTGGGGCGCATCATTGACGCCACAGGCAAACCGCTCGACGGCAAGGGGCCGATTGAAACCAGCGAATACCGCCGCATTGAAATGATAGCGCCCGGCGTTATTCAACGCCAGCCCGTTAATGAACCAATGTACACCGGTCTGAAAGCCATTGATGCCATGACGCCGATCGGACGCGGCCAGCGTGAACTGATTATCGGCGACCGCCAGATTGGCAAAACGGCAATCTGCGTTGATGCAATAATCCGGCAGAAGGATACCGGAGTTAAGTGCATTTACGTGGCGATCGGTCAGAAAAAATCAACGGTAGCTCAAGTTGTGGAAAATTTGAAAAAGAATGACGCCATGTCTTATACCTGCGTTGTCGCCGGTTGCGCCTCGGATCCGGCAACTCTGCAATACATTGCCGCTTACGCCGGCTGTTCCATCGGTGAATATTTCCGCGACCGCGGCCAGGATGCTCTGATTATTTATGACGATCTCTCCAAACAGGCCGTTGCCTATCGGCAGATTTCTCTGCTGCTGCGCCGGCCGCCCGGACGGGAAGCTTTCCCCGGAGATATTTTCTATAACCATTCCCGCCTGCTGGAGCGCGCTTCCCGCGTTAGCAAAGAGCTGGGCGGCGGATCACTCACGGCATTGCCGGTTATTGAAACGCAGGCCGGCGACGTTTCCGCATATATCCCGACGAATGTTATCTCGATTACCGACGGTCAGGTTTACCTGGAGCCGAGTTCATTTTTCTCCGGCGTCCGGCCGGCAATCAATGTCGGACTTTCCGTTTCCCGCGTCGGTGGAGCGGCACAGGTCAAAGCAATGAAACAGGTTGCCGGAACATTGAAACTTGACCTGGCGCAATACCGGGAACTCGCGGCTTTTGCCCAGTTTGGCAGTGATCTGGACAAGTCCACACAGGCGCAGCTAGATCGCGGCGTACGCCTGGTGGAATTACTCAAACAGCCGCAGTTTCAGCCGATGTCGCTCTCCAAACAGGTTGTTGTTCTCTTTGCCGGAACCCGCGGATATATTGATAAATATGAAGTGGAAAAAGTGCGTTCGTATGAACAGCAGTTGCTGAGTTTTGTGGAAGGCAAGTATCCGGAAATTATGAAGGAAATTGAGGAAAAGAAAGTTATTGCGCCGGATCTGGAAAATAAAATGAGAGCAATGCTCAAGGAATTTGACTCTGTCTTTGTTGCGGAATAAATAAATCCCGGAGAATTTTTTAGTGGCCTCTCTAAAAGATATAAAAAGAAAAGTCAGCGCCGTTCAGAAAACGAAGCAAATTACGCGGGCGATGAACATGGTGGCGGCGTCGAAATTTAAAGCGGCGCAATCGCGGATGGAAAATTTCCGTCCCTATGCCAGTAAATTTATGGATGTGCTCAACAGCCTGGCGCTGCGGGTGGAAAGCATTTCGCATCCCCTGCTGGCTGTGCGCGAACCCAAAAGATTGAGAATAATCTGCATGACGTCCGACCGCGGGCTTTGCGGCGGTTTCAATACCAATTTAATCAAGGCAACGGAAAGATTTTTAAAAGAGAAAACCAAAGAGGACAAGGAAATTTCTTTAATCAGTGTCGGCCGTAAAGGCCGTGATTATTTCCGAAAAAAAGCAAAAATCATCGCCCAGCGCGTAGATGTCTTAAGCAAGTTCGATATGACTCTCGCTGTTGCAGTATCGGACGATGTGATTACACCCTTTATTAAAGAAGAATATGATGAGCTTTATTTAATCTATAATCAATTCGTCAATGTTTCAGTGCAGAAGCCAACACTGGTACGCCTTTTCCCCCTGCCGTCCATCGGGCAGGATGCGGATATTGATCCGGACACGCGGCTGGATTACGCCTATGAACCTTCGGAAGAAGCGCTGCTGCAGAAGCTTCTGCCCATGTATGTTCACGTTTTAATTTATCGGGCGCTGCTGGAAACATCAGCTGGTGAAAACGGCGCGCGGATGGCGGCGATGGATAACGCCACCAGTAACTGTGAAGATCTGATCCGCACACTGACTTTGAAAATGAACAAGGCCAGACAGGCGGCAATAACGGCCGAGCTGATGGATATTGTCGGCGGCACGGAAGCGCTGGCCAAGGGATAAAAACCAGGGATAGACGAAATTTTAAGAGTACGACTATTTATAGGAGATAGTTTATGAATACAGGCAAAATAGTTCAGGTCATCGGGCCGGTTGTTGACGTGGCATTTGATGAAGGGAAACTCCCCAGCATTTTGAATGCACTCACCATTACCAACCCAGCCATTAATGACGAAGAAGACAACCTGATTATTGAAGTGGCTCTGCATCTGGGAGACAATGTGGTGCGCTGCATAGCAATGGATATTACCGACGGTCTGGTCCGCGGTATGACGGCCAGGGATACCGGAGCGCCCATTATGGTGCCTGTCGGCAAAGAATGTCTGGGACGGATTATGAATGTTGTCGGCAGGCCGGTGGATGGTCTGGGTCCGATTAAGGCAGAGCATACGGCGCCTGTTCATCGCGAATCACCGGCTTTTCTGGAGCAGGATACGTCGGTCCACGTTCTGGAAACGGGCGTCAAAGTTATTGATTTGCTGGTGCCATTTCCCCGTGGCGGTAAGATGGGTATGTTCGGCGGAGCCGGAGTCGGCAAAACCGTTGTCATGATGGAAATGATTCACAACATCGCCATGCATCACGGCGGCATTTCCGTTTTTGCCGGAGTCGGAGAGAGAACCCGTGAAGGAAACGATCTTTATCGGGAAATGCTCGAATCGGGTGTTATCAAGCAGGCGGCCCTGATTTACGGGCAGATGACCGAGCCCCCCGGAGCCAGAGCCCGTGTTGCCTTGACGGGACTGGCAGCTGCTGAATATTTCCGTGATGTCGAAGGCCAGGACGTTCTTTTGTTCATTGATAATATTTTCCGTTTTACTCAGGCGGGTTCGGAAGTATCCGCACTTCTGGGACGCATGCCTTCCGCTGTCGGTTATCAGCCGACGCTGGCAACGGATCTGGGCGAATTGCAGGAACGCATTACATCAACGACCAAAGGTTCCATTACCGCTGTCCAGTGTGTATATGTGCCCGCCGACGATTTGACCGATCCAGCTCCCGCAACAACTTTTGCGCATCTTGACGGTACGGTTGTTTTGTCCCGCCCGATTGCCGAACTGGGGATTTATCCCGCGGTGGATCCGCTCGATTCGACTTCGCGCATTCTCGATCCCAATGTTTTGGGACTGGAGCATTATCAGGTTGCACGCCGGGTACAGGTGACGCTGCAGAAATATAAGGATTTGCAGGATATCATTGCCATTCTGGGTATGGATGAACTTTCCGAAGCGGATAAACTGACCGTCAGCCGCGCCCGGAAGATTCAGCGCTTCCTGTCGCAGCCGTTCTTCGTTGCAGCGCAGTTCACGGGCACGGAAGGCAAGTTTGTTTCTGTTGCCGATACCGTGCGCGGCTTCAAAGAAATTTTGGATGGCAAGCATGACGATCTGCCCGAACAGGCTTTCTGGATGGTGGGCGGCATTGAAGAAGCAGTGGAAAAAGCCAAGCGTCTTGCGCAATAAGAGAGGGAATAAATGTCGGAAGGATTAACCCTGGAAATTGTAACACCCGAAAAGATGGCGTTTTCCGGAACCGTGGAGGAGGTTACCATTCCCGGCACGGAAGGCGAATTCGGTGTGCTGCGCGGTCATGAAGCTTTTTTAACTTCCGTTGATATCGGCGAACTAAATTTTACTAAAGATGGCAGAAAAACATATTTTGCCGTGAATACCGGTTATGCGGAAGTTACGGCCAATAAGGTTACCATTCTGATTGAGACAGCAGAGAACTCAAACAGTATTGATAAAGACAGGGCAAGAAGGGCGAAAGAAAATGCCGAAGCTCGCCTGGCTCAGGTTGCCAAAGACACGAGCGAATATGAAAGAGCGCGTCTGGCGCTGCTGCGCGCTGTAATCCGGATTAGTGTTGCCGAAAAATAACGGTCAGCGTTAATTGCCTTTCAAAAATCAGTATTTTTTCAATATTTTCCAAACAGAAGTGTATCATGCAAAAAAAACAGGCCTATTTTCTCAGTCTGATATTTGTGATAATTTGTTTCATTCGCAGGTATCGTGCAATTCCGATAATGCCGGTTAAAGCAGCAACAGGGGTGCATGCAATGCCGATTAACAGGAACCAACCCTCCCGGGAAAAATGGATAATGGAAACACCGGCGATCAGTAAAGCGGCCGCGGATCTCAAATATGCCAGGAGCGTTCTTTCGTTGGCCAGGATTGTTCGATCAATGGCCAGTTCGTCTCGTAGAATCAGATTGCCATTGCCGAATCTTGCATAGGGAGTATCTTGCATAGTTTTTACCTGTTTTTTAAAAAATTACCTTCTATTATATCAGCCAGGCCTTCGGCGTCATTGATATCAAAACAGGGAACGCCTATGTCAAGTTCAATATCGGCTGCCACAGCCAGCAGGTTATCTTCCTTCCTGCATAAAAGGTTCCGTTTTAACTGGGAACGAAAAACTTCAATTTTCGGATAGGGGTTGCCTTTATGTCCTTCAGTCAGGATGACATCAACATCTTTAATGTACTTTTCCCTCAGTTCGGCTATAGAATAATCCCTGGCAGCATCTTCGATTAACGCCACACAAGCAGGAGAGGAAATCAATGTTAAACAGGCGCCTGCTTTTTTATGCCGCCAGCTGTCTTTGCCTTCATGGTCAATTTGAAATCCATGAACATTATGCTTGATGGTTGCTACGCGGTAGCCGCGCTGGACGAGCGACGGAATAAGTTTTTCCAGCAGGGTTGTTTTTCCTGAGTCTGATTTACCGACAATGGAGACAATTGGTATAGTCATTGGTCAAGACTTTTAATTTTTTGATTTATGTTGTATACGTATAACATATAAAATATTATTTGCCAATCAGTCCCAGGGAGGGAATCACGCCTTAAAAAAAGGAGGGCGAGTTCGTCTGACTAACTTCAATAAGGACCATTTTGGAAGCCGGAGTTTTATAAATAACGTGTTTCTTTTTGGCTACATGTTGTAAAGGTTGTGTCGAAATAATTTATTTAATAAAATCAAAGAATATTGATGATAATGCCTAATTTATGTAGTTTGCCGTCTACATAATATTTACGGGGAAAAAACGAGAGGAATTGCCCTGATGCTTATTTTACAAGCGTCTGCACAGTTCTTCCGCCCGGAATGATTTATGGCATGGTGGTTGCTCATAGAAAAGGGAAAGTTATGGAGAAGCCCCATCGGCGGTTTGTTTTTTTATTGTTCTGACGCACTCCCCTCCTGTCAGAAAATGAAAAAACTACTTTCGCCGCGGTTTCGAAAACGGTTTCCTCATGTGTCGCGACAATGAGCTCCAAGTTTTTCGAATTGGCCATCGCAAGGAAAACCGCCGATGGGGGCAATTAATGATTACTCTTAAAATTTATATCATAATATATAAAAAAGAGAAAGGAGAAGCGAGATAGCAAAGAAAGCAGCAAAAGGAGGGCAATATGATTTACAGCAGCCGGATATTAAAAAAGCGGAAGTTCTGATTGTCAAAGATGAGAATTTCAAAAAAGAAAATGTCTGTCTGGTTACCGGTGCGGCAAGCGGCATTGGCCGGGCGGTTGCTATCGCAATGGCTGCCAATGGAATTTCTGTGGCTGCCCTGGATATTGATGAGAACGGTGGCAAAGAAACAGTTACTATGGCCAAGAAACTGGGTGGCAATGTCCAGTTTATCAAAACTGATTTTACTAACGATGCTCATATTGAAAACTGCGTTAAACAGTCGGCAAAAATGGGCAGTATCAAGTTTCTGGCAAATATCGCCGGATTGCAGCACATTGATTCGGTGGAAAATTTCCCCATGCAAAAATATGATTTAATGCTTTCCATTATGCTTCGTGCGCCATTCTACCTCTCCAAGCTTGTTATCCCTCATATCAAGAAGAGTAAAAACGGTGTGGGTGCCATTGGCAACATGGCTTCCATTCATGCTCATATATGTACAATGAATAAACCGGTTTACAATATTACAAAATTCGGTCTGCGCGGTCTCACGCAGTCCATCGCCGCTGAAGGCGAGGGGAAAATCCGGTCTTTTTCCGTCAGCACCGGTTTCATCAAAACTCCGCTGGCGTTAAAGCAGATTCCGGCTCAGGCTGCCCAGCGCGGCATCACCGAAGAGGAAGTGGTGGTCAATGTCATGCTGGGGAAATCCAGAGTTAAAGAAATGATGAATCCTGTAGAAGTGGCTAATTTGTTCGTATTTGGATTTTCCAAACATGGTAAATACCTGGTCGGCAACGATCTGCTCTTCGATGGTGGTGTCGTAAAAACTTATTAATGAGACCCAAATTTCAGAAGCGAAGTGCACTGAAATTTGATGGTCGTAATGAATCTCAATTTTCAGAAGCACCGACGAAGCGGGGCGAACTGAAAATTGTAAGCTGAATTATCCAATTCCGATGCAGAGGAATTGGGAATTATCCCCGAGGCGAAGCCTCAGCGGGATTATTTGGGGTTTAATTCTCCGCCCCTCGGGGGGTAAATTCCTTTTGATACCCCGCTGCTTGCGGCGGGGTGGTTCATTTCGCCGGATATTTTTTAACCTGAATCCACATGGCGCTTTTTAGCAATGCCATGTGGATTTTTTTATCTCCGCCTGTCCGTTCTGCAGAATTAGTTACTAATCAGGTCTGATTACAGCAATTTTTGTTGCCTAGTGCATAAAAAAACAGTATAGATAATACATAGTTTTAAAAAGGAGGAGGGCTAGAATGAAAAAATTCTATGGAATTATCGTTATAGTTTTTTCGGTAACTTTATTTGCCTGTAGTGTTCTCGCTGAACCGATAAAATTAACAATGGTTAGTTGCTGGTCCAGCCATATGACCAATTTCGAGAGTGATAAGCGCTTTGCCAAATCTGTCTATGAGCTTTCCGGCGGTCGTCTGCAAATCAGTGTTAATGCCGCCGGAACCCTTGTCGCTCCAATGTCTGTTTTTGATCAGGTTTCCCGCGGCGCCTATGAAGTGGGATCCGATACACCTGCCTATTGGTCCGGAAAAAATTCCGCTTTTGATCTTTTTGCTTCCTTTCCCATGGGATTAAGCCAGCATGATGTTATCAACTGGTATTTCCATGCCGGCGGACAGGATATGGTCAATTATGTCTACGGCAAATACAACATGATTTATTTTATTACTTCGGTTGCTCCAGCCGGTTCCGGAATCCGTTCCCGGATGCCCATTCGCAGTATTTCTGACTATAAAGGGAAAAAAATAAGAATGTCCGGCAAGGCTCAGGGCTATATTCTTAACAAGCTGGGTGCCGCGCAGGTGATGTTGGCCGGCAATGAAATTTATCAGGCGTTGCAAATGGGTACTATAGACGGAGCGGAGTTTGCCAGCCCCTCGATTGACTGGAGTATGGGGCTGGGTGAAGTAACGAAATACAGTATCGGACCGGGATGGCATCAGCCTTCTTCTGTTTACGGCATTATGATTAACAGGGAAGCTTGGAACAGGCTGCCGGCTGATTTGAAAAAGATTATCGAAGTGGCGGCCAACGAAAATATTGTTTACATGAGCTCCTGGTATGAGACGAAAAATATGGATGCCTTCAACTACTTCAGCAAACGCAATGAAATAGCCAGACCTTTATCCGATAAGGATTTAACGATGATAGAGAACTGGGCGTGGGAGTATCTGCTTGCCGAAGCACGAAGAAATCCCGATTATGACAAGGTGGCTACCTCCATGTTTCAGTATCTGAAGGATTTCCGCATGACCCGCGATTCGCAGAAACCTTTCAGTCAGGGGCGTACCCCCGGCAGCATTCCCAAACTGCCGAACCTGAAATAATGATTTATTCGGTCTTAAATTTTACCAGGACTGAATGGAAGCAATAATAATTTATATTTTTTGCTGAGAATGAGGTGCTATATGAAGGAAAGTTTCGTTGTTAGCCTATGCAATAAAATAGATAATGTCAGCGATTGGCTGGGAAAGATATTTTCCTGGCTTATTGTTTTACTGACCCTGCTGGTGGTTTTCGAAGTGGTTACGAGATCATTGAATGCTCCGACAACGTGGAGCTTTGAACTGCGCAACTATGTTTTCGGTGCTTATTTCATGCTGGTGGCGAGTTATGCCCTGCTCTACGGATCGCATGTCCGCATTGACATCATCACCAGCCGGTTGTCAAAAAAGACGGAATCAATTATCTCGCTTCTCTGCTATCTTTTCCTTTTCTTTCCTTTTATCAGTGTCTGGTTTTACTTCGGCTGGAGCTATTTTTCCACTTCGTGGTCCATCAGTGAAAGATCGTGGAGCGTCTGGGGGCCGCCGATTTGGCCTGTCAAGCTTGTCATACCACTAGCGGCGCTGTTTCTTATTTTACAGGGCATATCCGAACTGATAAAAACTATCGTCATGATTCGCATTCTAAGTGTAGCGTCCAAGGAGGTGTCCCGATGAGCATAACAATAATTGCCATATTAATGTTCATAGTGCTTATCGTCTGTTTCTTCCTCGGACATCCGCTGGCTTTTGTTCTGGGTGGTGTGGGCACATTATTCGGTTTGTTTTTAACGGGGCCTTCTTTTTTCCATGCTTTTATTGACCGGATTTTTGCCGGCACCATGAGTAACTTTACGCTGGCAGCCATCGTGTTGTTTATTTTCATGGGCAATCTGCTCACTGTTTCCGGAATAGCGGACAGGTTGTTTGCGTCTCTTCGTTATCTTTTAGGTTCCTTGCGCGGCGGATTGGGCCTCGCGGTGCTGTTTGTCAGTATCATTTTTGCGGCCTGTACGGGAATTGTCGGCGCTTCGGTTGTTACAATGGGCCTTCTGGCGGGCCCGATGCTGCTGCGCTATGGCTATCAAAAAGAACTATCCATGGGCATAATCACCGCAGGTGGTACCGTCGGGCTTATGATACCGCCCAGCATTATGCTGGTTATCATGGGCGATCAGGCCAATGTCGCTGTCGGCAAGCTTTTTGCCGCGGTTATCATTCCCGGATTGGCCATGAGCTTAGCCTATATGCTTTACGTGGCAATACGCTGCACAATCAATCCTAAAGTCGGGCCGCCGATTCCCGCCGAGCAGTTAGCCAAGGTTTCCTTCGGCCGCCGGGTTTTTACCGCCATTATTTATGCTTTGCCGCCGATATGTTTAATTTTGTTTGTTTTGTTTTCTATTTTTCTGGGTTACTTTACACCGGCGGAAGCTGCGGGCATCGGCTCTTTTCTCGCCATAATTTTGGTTCTGGTTTATCGCCGTTTTACCTGGGCGGGATTCCTGACCACCATCTATCAAACGGCCAAGGCCAGTGCGATGGTTTTAATGATAATTGTCGGAGCATCCTGTTTTACCAGCGTTTTTATCGGAATGGGTGGTGGAACTGCCCTGGTGGAAGCTGTAATGGCTACAGGACTGGGTAAATGGGGTATTTACACTCTGATGATGATTATTCTACTGATTATGGGATGTTTTATTGACTGGGTCGGACTTGTGCTGATTGCCTTCCCCGTATTCCTGCCGATAGCCAAATTGCTGGGGTTCGACATGCTCTGGTATGTTACGATGATGGCGATGGTGCTGCAGATTGCTTTTCTGACTCCTCCCTTCGGTTATGCATTGTTTTATATGGCGGGATTGAAATTCGAAGGAGTCACCTTCCCGCATCTTTATCGGGGAGTGCTGCCTTTCGTTATCATGCAGGTTATCGGCTTCGTAATTCTTACTATTTATCCGGAGATAGTTTTATGGCTGCCTTCCATTATGTTTGATAAATAGCTGAAGGGGTTATTTGCCGGTTATTGCGCCGGAGGGGAAGCAAAATACTTCCCCTCTTTTTTTATCTAGGCAATTGTAAAATCTTGTGATACTCAAATTACGATATCTGTCAATATTGCGATATGGTTAACCGGTAGCTGTTATAAGGAGAAATCACAATGGCGGGAGTGCTGCACAGAACATTAAAAACAATCGAGGATTATAAATCAGCCAATCCTCATTACACTGAACTTCTTGATATTCTGGGAGAGATCATGATTCTCCGTGAAGAATACCGGAAGAATATGAAGGAATCAATATTCACTGTGGACGAAAATCTTATCGAGCAGAAAATGAAGGGGGGCCTGCCTTTAATTGATTTTGCCGGAGGAAAATACGACTTGACACGTCCGGAAAAATATTTTCATTCGCTCATTGTTATTGCGGAAAAGAAAATGCCTCCGGAAGCAGTTAATATTATTAAAACAATTAAGGACAACAAATTTGACTGGGAAAAAATGATCCGGGCTTCCTTTGACGGAACTGATGTTGAGCCCGTTCTGGATAAAACAAAGACAGAAGGCGCATCGGAGGATGAGCTCGATTTGATTGATTTGTTTGTGGAAGAAAGCCTGCGACCGGAATTAGAGTGTGTGGCGGAGCAATACGGCAAAATTGTCGCTAAATCCGGCTGGACGGAAGGCTATTGCCCTATCTGCGGCAAAGAGCCGAAAATAGGCGAAATCAGGGAAAGCGAGGAGGGCAGGCGCTATCTGTTTTGTCACCAGTGCGGCCATAAATGGCATTTCCGGAGAATCAAATGCCCTTTCTGCGGCAATGAAGAACAGCATACCCTCGCTTATTTCATAGTGGAAGGCGAAGAACGCCACCGGGTGGATGTCTGCAAGAAATGCCGCCGTTACATCAAGATGGTTGATTTGCCCAAAACCGGTGAAGAGCTTAACCTCGACGTCGAAGATATCGCCACCCTGCATCTGGATATGCTGGCTTATGATGAAGGATACAACTGATAATAAATACGGCAGGCTGAAGTTAGATTGTAGCGACCGTCAGACCTCTATTTTTTAAGGGAAAAAACAGGGATACTTCAGTTCCGCGTCCCAGGTGGCTGGTTATTTCCATTTTTCCTGCGTGGGCAATCATCAGGTGTTTCACTATTGACAATCCCAACCCGGTGCCGCCCAGTTCCCGCGAACGATTTTTGTCCACGCGATAAAAACGTTCGCCCAGCCGTTCAATTTCTTCCGGCGGAATCCCAATTCCCGTATCGCTGACGGTTACGGCGACAAAGTTACCCGCTATTTCCGCGCCGACGGTTACTTTGCCGTTTTCTGGAGTGAATTTTACCGCATTATCCAGAATGTTGACGAATATCTGTGACAGTCTGTCTTTATCCGCCCGGATAGGGGGCAATATCTCCGCCACCAGATTAACGATTTCGATATTTTTCATTTTTGCTTTCGTTGCAACCAGCGGCAGAATATTGTTTACGGCATCAGCTAAACAGCATTCTTCCCAGTGAAAATTTGTTTCTCCCAGTTCAATTTTTGATATTGTCAGTAAATCCTCCACCAGACGGTTTAACCGCTCTGCATGCTGCAATATTATATCAATAAATTTTCGTGTCTCTTCGGTGTTGGCGAGCGCGCCGTCCCGGATTGTTTCCAGATAGCCCAGGATTGCCGTGAGCGGTGTTCTGATTTCGTGGGTGACATTAGCGACAAAGTCAATTTTGATGCGTTCCAGTCTTTTCAACCGGGTGATGTCATGAAATACAACCATGGTCTTTTTATTTTCCTCATTGCCCTGAATTCCGGAAATGCTGATTTTTAAAATTACATGCTGCAGATTGCCCAGCGTGATTTCGCCATAGACCGGCTGACATGTTTCTTTAAACTTCAGGAAGGCCTTCTGCAGCTCCACGCTGCGAAAAGCCTCCAGCAAAGTTTTACCGATAACTTCTCCGTATTGTGCCGTTAGTATATTGCTCATTGCCGGATTGACAACTTCAATCCTGTCGGTTTCATCCAGAATTATGACTCCTTCATTCATGCTGCCGAAAGCCGTCATCAGTTTACTGCTTTCTTCATTGGCCAGACGAATTTTGGTTTCCAGTTCGGCGACCAGATAATTAATATTGTCCGCCAGTTTCTTAGTTTCATCGGAAGTTTTAATAAAGACAGCCCCTGCAGCCTGTCCCTGCCGCAGTTTCTCCGTAAATCTTTCCATCGCCTTGATGGGCAGCGCCAGCCGGTAGGCAAAGATAATCGCAATTATTAACGAGCAGACGGCAACCAGGAACAGCGCCAGGAAGAATGAATTGTAGACTTTTTCAATAGTGTTACGGACATCGAAAAGCGGACGCGCCAGCCTGACGTACCCGGTTATCCTGGAGCCGGACTTTATTGGTACGGCAACATAGAGCATATCCACGCCGATTGTTGCGCTGTAGCGGATGGCATTGCCCTTTCCTTTGAGCCTCGCTTCCTGTATTTCGGGACGGTTTAAATGATTTTCCAAAACAGTGATTGCTTTTTCGGAATCGGCAAAAACCTTTCCCAGTGCATCAACAAGAGTTACCCGGGCGCCTGATATGCCGGCGATTTGTTTCAGCTGCTGAGAGATATTTTCTGCAGAGCTTAAATCCAGCAACTGGGCATACGTCATTAATTGATTCTCAATCTGCCCGGTCATAATATTCTTTATTTCATCCCGGGCGAACAGATTCAAAATAATGAAAGAAAGCGCAACTATCGCGAGATAAGTGCCGAATATTTTGAAAAAAAGGCTTCGTTTCATAAAAATCCCGTTTTAACAATGTGCAGTGCGCTATCAACCACGCGGAACTTCATGCCGGACGCTCTGGCCGGTGACCATATAAATAACTATATCCGCGATACCTTTGGCATGGTCGGAAATCCGTTCCAGATTCTTGGAAATCTGAGTGATAATCATCGCCCGATGAATGGAACGCGTGTCTTCCATCATAAATGTGAGCAACTCTCGAAATACCTGCTCATTGAGGCTATCAATTATCTCGTCATCTTTTCTTACTTTGTTGGCAAGAGCAATATCTTCGCGGATCAGTGAATCAATGCTCTCACGAATCATTCCGCGGGCGACTTCCGCCATGTGCGGTAAATCAATGTATGGTTTTAACTGCGGCTCCGCATTGAGAATGATGATTTTTTCGGCAATATTAGACGCCATGTCCCCGATTCTTTCCAGATGGCCGTTAATTTTAACTGCCGTTGTAATAAACCGCAAATCCCTGGCCGCAGGTTGCCTCAGGGCCAGCAGACGAATGCATGTCTCTTCAATTTCGATGTCCAGAGAGTCAATCTGGTCGTCTTCTTCAATCACCATTCTGGCCAGCTGGGAATCTCTTTTCAACAGAGCTTCAATATCTTTGGCAATTGCTTTTTCCGCCAGTGCAGCCATATAAATAAGACTTTCCTTGATTTTCCGCAATTCTTTTTCATACTGAATGCTGGTGTGCTGCTTTTCTTCCATTATAATTCCTCCTGAATAAATACCGCCTGCAAAATTAAAAGGCTTTGCCAATAGCTCCAGCTGCAAGGCGCGCCAAGCATTGGGAGTGAGGCGTACTTTTGACGTACGCCGCAACGACATAAGGCTGCAGCACAACGCAGCAGATGGTCTATTTCCAAAGACTTCATATCAGCCGAACCTGCCTGTTATATAATCTTCCGTATGCTTCACATCAGGCTTCGTGAATATTTTTTCCGTCTTGTTATATTCTATTAGCTTCCCGATATAGAAGAAAGCGGTTTCATCGGAGATACGCGCCGCCTGCTGCATATTATGCGTTACAATAATTATTGTATAGTGTTTTTTCAGTTCCTCAATCAATTCTTCAATTTTGGCGGTGGATATGGGGTCGAGCGCTGATGTCGGCTCATCCATCAGCAGAACATCCGGCTTCATCGCCAGGGCCCGGGCGATGCAGAGACGCTGTTGCTGTCCACCGGAAAGAGTCATGGCTGATTTATGCAGAATGTCCTTGACCTCGTTCCACAAAACGGCTTGCCGTAGGCTGTATTCCACAAGTGTATCCAGATCGTTCTTCTTGTGAGCCCACGTAAGAAGAGGGCCATAAGCGATGTTGTTATAAATAGTTTTGGGAAAAGGGTTGGGTTTCTGAAAAACCATGCCGATTTTTTTTCGTATTTCCACAGGGTCAATATCTTCCGAGTAAATATTTTTACCTGCAAAAAGGATTTCTCCTTCCACCCGTGTGCCGTCAATAAGGTCATTCATCCTGTTGAGCAGACGCAGGAGCGTTGATTTGCCGCAACCGGAAGGGCCAATCAGAGCTGTAACTCTATTTTTGTTGAAATCCATTGTAATATCTGTCAGCGCCTTTGTCTGGCCGTAATAGAAATTAACATTATGCAAATTGATAATAGGTTTTCCTTCCATGCTTACCACCTTTTCTGTTTTCTCATGTAACTGCGGATTACTATCGCGATTAAATCAATACCGAGCACCAGCGCCACCAGAACGAGCACTGTTCCATACTGCAGCGGCCTGGTTTGTTCAATATTAGTTCCGGCGGTAGCTAAAACATAGATATGATAGGGCAGAGCCATCACCTCATCGAAAAGGGAGCCGGGTAATTTTGTTGTAAAATAAGCGGCAGCCGTAAACATAATAGGTGCTGTTTCACCGGCGGCGCGGCCTATTCCGAGAATGGAGCCGGTTAAAATCCCCGGCAACGCTGCGGGCAGAACAATACGCAGGGTTGTCTGCCATTTGGATACGCCGAGCGCGAGCGATGCCTCCCGGAAAGTCTGTGGCACCGCTTTCAGTGCCTCTTCGGCAGCGCCGATGATGGTCGGCATTATTAAAAAGCCCAGTGTCAAAGAGCCCGCCAGAATGCTGGAGCCGAATTTTAAAAATACGACAAAAAAGCCGAGGCCAAAAAGGCCGAAAACAACCGAGGGCACACCAGCCAGACAGTTGATGCCGATTTTAATTATTCTGATTATCCGGCCCTGTCTGGCATATTCCGTCAGATAAATTGCGGAAACAACACCCAGCGGCAAACCGATAGCAATGGCTCCCACAGTCAAATAAATGGTGCCCACTATCGCCGGCATTATACCGCCCTTCGTCATTGAATCAGTCGGAGGCTTCGTAATAAAATCCCAGCTGATGGCGCCGATGCCGTTAACAATAATATAAAACAGCAGTCCCCCCAGGGCCGCGGCAATGATTAAGGCGGATAGACGCACAATACCAAAGAAGGCATGCTGCCTGAAGTAGCGCCATTTCATGGCTCGGATTTTTGTTTCTATCATACTGTTACCTTGTCATGCCATAAGGGCGAAGCGCCGCCAACAAAGTTAGCCTGTGAAAGCAAATGCTGTAGGTCATAATGTTGCCGATCCCGATTGCCTGAACTTATGAGACACATAATCGGCAATCAGATTAAAAATTAATGTCAGTACAAAAAGCACAATACCCGTCGCGAAAAGAGCCTGATAGTGCAGGCCGCGATACGGCGCTTCGCCCATTTCCGCGGCAATGCTTGCCGGCATGGGGCGCACCGAATCAAACAGGCTCTCCGGAATCGCCGCGGCGCCGCCCGCCACCATCAACACAACCATTGTTTCCCCAATCGCCCGGGACATCCCCAGAATGACGGCAGTGGAAATCCCGGACAGCGCGGAAGGCATGATAACCCTGGTAATGGTTTCAAATTTTGTCGCGCCCAGCGCATAAGACGCCTCCTTGAATTCACGGGAGACGGCGTAAAGAGCGTCTTCGGAAATGCTGGAAATGGTGGGAATAGCCATGATAGCCAGAATAACGGAAGCATTAATTATATTAAGGCCGGTCGGCAGATCGAAAGTTTCCTGCAGCCAGGGTGCGACAACAATCATCCCGAAAAAACCGAGCACTACGGAAGGAATGCCCGCCAGAAGCTCGATTAATGATTTGAGAATCTCTTTGATGGAGCCGGGCGCAATCTCGGCAATGTAAATCGCCGAAAGGACGCCCAGCGGCACCGCTATAAGTGTGGAAAAAAAAGTTACAATAAATGATCCGACAATCAGCGGAAAGATGCCGAAGAGCGGCGGCTCAGATGTCGGATACCACTCCATGCCCAGCAGGAAATCCCGCAATGATACTTTCTGGAATATGGGCAGGCCTTCCCGGAAAAGAGAAAAGACAATCAGCGCCAGCACCAGCACGGAGACGAGCGCGAACAGGAATAAAACATATTTAATAATATTTTCTTTTATCCGCCTGGTCATGAGATGCTTTCTTATTTACCGGTTTTAATCGGCACAAACCCTTCTTTCTGGACAATTTTCTGACCTTCAGCGCTTTTTAAAAAAGCGATGAACTTGGCCACCTCTCCTTGCGGCTCGCCGTCGGTGTACATATAAAGCTCCCGGGAATACGGATATTGCTTGGATAGAGCGGTTGCGGCCGAAGCGGCAACACCGTTTACTTCCAGAGCTTTGACATTTTTATTCAAATAACCCATCCCCGCATAGCTGATGGCATACCTGTTTTTGGCAACTGCCGTGACGACTGCGCCATTGGAAGCCAGCATCTGGGCGCGCGGTGTGACTTTGTTTTTCTTCATGACAAAGTGATCCCAGGACTCAAAAGTGCCGGAGGATGAATCCCGGGAGATGACGACGATTTTCAGGTCGTCTCCGCCCACTTCTTTCCAGTTGGTTATCTTACCCTGATAAATCAGGCTGAGCTGATCGGTGGATAACCCCTTTACTTTGTTCTGCGGGTGAACAATCGGAATTAAAGCATCATATGCGACAACGTGCGCTAAAGGTTTTACCCCTTTGGCGGTGGCCAGCGCAATTTCTTCTTTCTTGATTGACCGCGAAGAGTTTCCGATGTCGCAGGTTTTATCAATCAGGGCTTTAATTCCTTCACCCGAACCGCCGCCCGAAAGGGATATTTGCACTCCCTTGTTGGTTTTCATGTAGGCTTCCAGCGCCGCCTGAGAAATCGGCAGTACCGTAGTAGAGCCTTTTATTACGATGGAATCAGCGGCCATGGACAAACTCGCCGTAAAAAGGACTAAAACCATACTGAATATTGTTTTCTTCATTTACTCCTCCTGAACTATAATTTGGGAGCAGTATATAGATTAAATGTTACAATTTGATGACAGGATGATGAAAAAATTATTATTTTGTTTCCACGAACTTATAACCAATGCCGCGGACGGTAATGATGTATTGAGGATTATCGGCGTCTTTTTCAATCTGGCTGCGCAGTCGTTTGATATGAACATCAACTGCCCTTGGCGTGACAAAGGTATCATCACCCCAGACGTAATCTAAAATCTGGTCTCTACTATAGACTCTGCCGGGATGCTGAGTGAAAAAGAAAAGCAGTTTTATTTCGGTGGGACTGAGGGTTACTTTTTTCCCGTCCGCCGTCACAGTATAAGAAGTGTAATCTATCTGCAATCCGCGATACGAAAATTTTTCCTTCGCGGATTGCTTGCTGTCATCACGGCTGCGGCGCAGCATTGCCCGTACGCGCGCCACAAGTTCTTTAACGCTGAATGGTTTTGTGATGTAATCATCGGCGCCCATTTCCAAACCGATTATTTTGTCCGTTTCTTCCGCTTTGGCTGTTACCATGATAATGGGAAGGGATGCCGTATCCGGATTATTGCGCAGCGCCTTGCAGACATCAATGCCGGACATTTCGGGAAGCATTAAGTCGAGAATCAGCAAATCCGGTTTTTGGGTTTTGACCAGCCGCAAAGCGGCTTCACCATCGTAGGCCTTGCTGACGGAAAATCCTTCCTTCCCCAGATTATAGGAAATGAGTTCGACAATGTCTTTTTCATCATCGGTAATCAGGATTTTTGTCATAAATTCCTGTTTTCAGCCTTCCGCCTTCTTCTGGTATTCCTGCCACTTGCTGTCCACCATTTTTTGCAGGCTTTCTATCTGATCCATGCTCATTTTCTGAAACCTTTCCTGCTTCTCCAGATAATTAACAACGGGAAGCCGGCGGCCTCTCTGAGCAATTGTTTTGCTGCGGCTGGTGAAATGAAATTTGCCGTCTTCAATTTCGAAAAGAACAAAGATTCCTGTTTCGATGGCGAGCCTGGCGATTTTCACCGTATCGCGCGGCGGATAGCCCCAGCCCGGGGGGCAGGGCGCCTGAATCTGCAGATAGCGCGTTCCCACGATGCGTTTGGCCTTGACGAACTTGTCATAAAGGTCAATCGGATAAGCGGGCGACGTTGTGGCGATGTAAGGAAGATGATGCGCTTCCATGATTTTCAACATGTCTTTTTTGTGCTGCACTTTAGTTAAAATCGGTGTGGTTGTCGTCAGCGCGCCCAGCGGCGTGGCGCTGGAACGCTGCGTGCCGGTATTCATGTAACCTTCATTGTCATAACAGGCGAAAATAAAATCAGTCCCTCTTTCCGCAGCGCCGCTTAAGGCCTGAATGCCGATATCATAAGTGCCGCCGTCTCCCGCAAAGGCGACGACCGTTGTGTCCGTCTGGCCGGTGGCAGCCAGTCCCGCCACTAAGCCGGCAGCCGATGCCGCTGTGCTGGCAAAGGTGCAGTTCAGGCACGGAATCATCACCGATGTTGTCGGGTAAAGGCCGTGCAAAACGGTGAGGCAACTGGCGGGAATAGTTAATATGGTTTTTTGATGCAACGCTTTAGTGGCGTAACGGTAAGCCAGAGAAAGGCCGCAGCCCTGACAGGCGCGGTTTCCCGGCAGCATGTATTCTTCTTTTTTAACCTTGAATAAATTTTCGGGCATAAACAATCCTTTAAAATCAACCGCTAACAGTATTTTCCGGCGTTATTCACTGGCGGCAGTTCAGCCAGTGAGTTTTAAAACGGGATTCCTGTCCTTTCATTTCCGCGAGAGATTTTTTCACGGCTTCGCAGATTTCGGAAGCTTTGACATCCCGGCCTCCCAAACCCGCGACAATATTATGCAGAGGAGCATTGATTGCCGTGCCGTAGAGGGCCGCTTTGATATCAGAACAAAGAGCGCCTTCATAACCGTAGCTGATATCTTTTTCCAGAACAATGATGGCCTTTGCTTTGCCCAGAGCTTTTTGCACTTCCGCCCGCGGAAAAGGGCGATAAACGCGAATGCCAACGACACCCGCCTTTATTCCGGCCTCCCGCAGCATATCCACTGCGACCGTTGCTTCGGAGGCAATGGAACCCATGCCGGTTAGAATGATTTCGGCATCCTTGTCTTGATAGCTCCAGAGCATTTCCCGGTAATCGCGGCCCGTCAGTTCCGAGTATTTCCTGCCGGCTTCAACAATGACTTCTCTGGCTTTTTCCAGAGCCTCCTGCAGCTTATAGCGCATTTCCATGTAGCCATCGCATAAAACGCCTGCGGAATTCTTCCGCAAAACGGCAAACATCACGGGATTGATATTACGGACATTGTCCGGCGATAAAATAGTATGCGGCCGGTAGGGCGATAGATAGGAATCTACCATATCGGCTTGCGGCACGGCCACGGGCATCATAGTGTGGGAAAGGACAAAACCGTCATAACATACCATGACCGGCGCATATACTTCTTCGGCAATCCGGTAGGCCTGAATGACAGTGTCAATGATTTCCTGATTGTTCCGGCAGTAGAGCTGAATCCAGCCGGTGTCGCGCTGCGCGATGGAATCCTGCTGATCATTGAAGATGGACCAGGGGGCGCCGACACCGCGGTTGACGCAGCACATCACAATCGGCAGCCGCGAGCCTGCCGCCCAGTGGAGTTGCTCGTGCATGTAAAGGAGTCCGTGTGAACTGGTGGAAGTGAATGCTCTTGCTCCCACGGTGGAAGCAGAGATGCAAACTGTCATTGCCGAATGTTCGCTTTCCACGCGAACGTATTGGGCGGGCAATTCGCCGCTTTCCACATATTGGGAAAGTGTTTCAGTAACCGATGTCTGGGGGGTTATCGGATAGGCAGCTATCACCTGCACCCGGCAGAGACGGGCGGCGGTGGCGGCGGCGGTATTGCCGGTCATGATAATTGTTTTACTCATCGTTATCTCCTTCGGGAACCATCGAGATAGCTTTAGCCGGGCATTCTTCCGCGCAAATTCCGCAACCCTTGCAGTAATCCATGTCTATTTCCACAGGAATGCCGGTTTTGATAACTCCTTCCGGGCAATAAAGCCAGCAGAGATAACAGGCCGCTTTGTTCTTCACGGTCGGAATACATTTGCTGTGATTAATAACCGGTTTTAAATCACGCCAGTCGCCGGTTCTTCCGGCCTCGCCCACGGCCACCGTGCTCATCGCCGAGATGTTTTCGTCTTTCTTTTCCATGTCATTATTCCAGCACCTTATCGCTTTAAAGTCAATATCAACATATTCCCCGGCTCGGATTCCCTGCCTGCAAATGATGAAAAGCTCTGCGAGAAATGCTATGCCGGGAAAATATCTTTCGCTATCCTCCTGACTTCAGCCATCGCCTCATCAATGTCAATAGTCAGCAGCTTTCTGTCTTTCATCACAATTTTGCCGCCGATAATGCTTGTTTTAACATCAGCGCCGCCTGCGGCATAAACAATCTGGGAATAGCAGTTATAAAGCGGCGTGAGGTGGGGCTTGTTCATGTCCAGCAAAATAATGTCGGCATCTTTGCCGATTTCGATTGAACCGATGCAATCTGCCATACCCAGCGTTTTAGCGCCGCCCCGAGTTGCCAGAGTTACGACAGTTTCCGCGTTCATTACCGTGGGGTCCATGGCGGCAATTTTGTGAAGTTTCGCTGCCGTATTCATTTCGCCGAACATATCGAGATTATTGTTGCTGGCGCAACCATCGGTTCCCAATCCACAGGTGATTCGCCTGGCAAGCAAAGCGGGAACGGGCGCAACACCGGCGGCCAGCTTCATGGAGCTTTCCGGATTGTGTGAGACCGCTACGCCGCGCTCAGCCAGAATATCCAGGTCTCTGTCAGCAAGCCAATTGCAGTGAACTGCGATTGTTTTTCCATCCAGAACTCCCAGATTATCAAGATGCTGAACGGGCGCTCTGCCATAACGCTTCTCAATATCCTGCGACTCATCTTTGTTTTCCAGCAAATGAGTAAAATATAAAACCCCGGTTTTCCTCGCTATTTTTTTAATTTCAATCAGTGTTTGCGGTGAGCAGGTGTAGGGGGCGTGGCAAAATAACGCCGGGCTGATGAGAGGATGAGCGTTATGCCAGCGATTAATGAATCGTTCGGCAACGACTGATTTTTTTGCCGGCTCAGGATTATCCGGTGTCGGGAAATCAAGAAATCCCTGCGCTATAACCGCTCTCATTCCTGCCTTAATGGCAGCAGCACCGACCGCGTCTTCATAGAAATAACCGTCGCAAAAAGTGGTTGTGCCGGAAAGAATCATTTCCGCCATCGCTAAAAGTGCGCCTGAATAAACCGCCTCTTTATTGATGAAACGCTTTTCCGCGGGAAAGATGAAATTGTTGAGCCAATCCTGCAGCGGCAGGTCATCAGCCATGCCGCGAAAAATAACCATCGGCAGGTGGGTATGGGTGTTGACCAATCCCGGCATAACAAGACAATCGCCGGCTTCTATTGTACACCCGGCGTTATACGCTGCTTCTTCGTTGCCGATATGGATGATTTTACCGTCTTTGATGCCGATAAGATGATTCCGGAGAATATCCATTTTCTCCGACATTGTTAAAATAATGCCGCCTTTGATTGCGATATCCCAATTGTTGATTGTCATGAATTCAGATGTAATCAATGAGCATTCCGCTGGTCATCCTTAACCTCTGGCTGATTAGTGTGCCCAGCTTGTGAAGAAGTTTTATACCCAATTTCGGTGATTCTTCCAACAGTAAGTTCAGCTTATCTCTTGTCAGGACCAGCATTACGGTCTGTTCGGCGGCTTTTACCGAAGCCGATCGCGCTTCGCCGTCGAACAGAGTCATTTCACCGAAGGTTTTTCCTTTCTTAACGGTGGAAAGGATTTTGTTCTGGCTGGCCATGTTTTCCTTGATTACACTGACACTGCCTTCCGCAATAATGCACATATAGGCGTCATGTTCACCTTCGTTAATGATTGTTGCGCCGGCGGCAGCTTTGGCTACATGAAAGTATTTGACCAGATTTTCAATTTCTTTCCAGGAGAACTCATCTGCCCAGTTGGTCTTATCCAGCATCTCCGCTTTTTTGCCGATAGGAAGGTTTATGTTTTCCATGAAAAATTATATTTCCCCGACAAGATAATTAGAAATTAATTCTCAGTTTTCTGGCTGTTTTCCGCTTTAGCTTTTAACTTTTCCAACTCTTCTTTGTAGCGTTCCGCCTGTGCTTTGACTGTTTCAATTTCTTCTTTGGCTTTTCCCAGCTTTTCATCCTGTTTTTGTCTTTCTTCCCGGATTTTCTCCTGCATTTCGTCAATCCCTACATAAACAGCGAGGGCGCCGCCCAAAAGCAGAAAAATGGGAAAAGCTCCGCGAATAATGGTCATGAAATCATCCCACCAGAAAATCAGGCTGATTAACCCGATAATAGCAGAAACAATACCGCCAACGAGTAAAGACATAATTAAACCTCCGGTCTGAATAGAAATTAATGACAATTTTATCCCGTCAGAGATAACGGGATACCGGCTATGGGAAAAGTTCCCCGATTCCTGGCGGAGGAACTTCATAAATTTCATCATTTTTTATCATGAAAGAAACTCCGAGGCAAGTTGGAAATAAATGAAATAAAAGAAATATTAATGCTAAAATATTGCTTGATTTAAAGTTATTCATCATTTAAGTATCTCTATTTTAGCGTGAGAGTCTGATTTCCCTGATGTGGTTAAGGGATAAATGCTGGCGGGCCGCTTTGCTGAGACGGAATTTGCTGGCCGAATTATGCCGGATAAGAAGCTGTTTGATAGCGAAAATACTACGGATTTTATGCCGTAAGTCAACGATATTGAAGCATGAGGATGTATATGATTTTACTTGATTTTGGAAAGAGCGACGGATTGATTCCCGTCATAGTACAGGATTACGAAACAAAAGAAGTTTTAATGCTGGCTTACATGAATCAGGAAGCCTGGGAAGCCTCCCTGAAAACAGGCAAGGCGACTTACTGGAGCCGTTCACGCCGGAAACTGTGGCTCAAGGGAGAAACTTCCGGCCACTTTCAGATTATTCACAATATTTTTATTGATTGCGATGATGATACTGTTTTGTTGCAGGTGAAACAGTTGGGTGAGGCCGCCTGCCACACCGGCTATAAATCCTGCTTTTACCGCAAGGTTGAGGGTGGTGGATTTAAGATCATCGGTGAAAAGGTGTTTAATCCGGAGGATGTTTATAAATGAGTATTTTAAAAATAGGTATCCCGAAAGGGAGCCTGGAAGCCAATACGGTTGATTTATTCAAGAAGGCCGGATGGCGCATTAATTATGACAGCAGGAGTTATTTCCCTGATATTGATGATGACGAGCTTTCCTGTTCCCTGGTGCGGGCGCAGGAGATTTCGCGCTATGTGGAGGACGGCACGCTGGATTTGGGATTGACCGGGATTGACTGGATTCTGGAAAATTCGTCTGATGTGGTTGCCGTACAGGATCTTGTTTATTCCAAAGTTTCCACAAGACAGGCGCGCTGGGTGCTAGTTGTCCGTGATGATTCTCCTTATCAGTCTATCGAAGATATGGAAGGCAAAAAAATTTCGACCGAGCTGGTAAGTTTTACCAGAAAGTATTTTGCCGACAGAAAGATTAACGTTCATGTTGAATTTTCCTGGGGCGCCACAGAGGCTAAAGTCGTTGAAGGCCTGGTGGATGCGGTTGTGGAAGTTACGGAAACCGGTTCGACTATCAAGGCTAATAAATTACGGATTATTCATGAACTGATGAAAACCAACACGCAGCTGATAGCCAATCGGGCTGCCTGGAATGATCCCTGGAAGCGCAAGAAGATTGAACAGGTGAAAACTCTGCTGATGGGATCGCTCCTTGCCATGGGGAAAGTCGGCATTAAATTGAACGTTGCCAAAAAAAATCTGGGAGCGGTGATGCTGCTTTTGCCTTCGCTTAAATCTCCAACCGTTTCAACGCTTTATTCCAACGAAGAATGGTTTGCCGTGGAATCAATAGTGGCGGCCGGGGTTGTCCGGGATTTGATTCCCGTTCTTCTGGAAGCAGGCGCGGAGGGTATAATTGAATATCCTCTGAACAAGGTCATCTGATGAGGAGCGTATTTTATGACACGCAAGGCAAAGATTGTCCGCAAGACAACGGAAACGGATATCAGACTGGAAATAGATCTTGATACGAAAGCGGGAAGCAAAATTGATACGAGTATTCCGTTTTTCGACCACATGCTGGAACTGTTTGCCCGGCATGGATTATTTAAGCTGATTGTTAAAAGCAAGGGCGACACGGAAATTGACGATCATCATCTCGTGGAGGATTTGGGGATTTGTCTGGGGATGGCTGTAGGCCAGGCTCTGGGAAAAAAGGCGGGAATTAACCGTTACGGGTCGGCCGCCGTTCCCATGGATGAAACGCTGTGCCGGGTTGATCTTGATATTTCCGGCAGACCGTATCTCGTTTACAAGGTTAGTTTCGAACGCAGAAAAATAGGCGGATTCGATCCTGCCCTGGTCAAAGAATTCTTCAAGGCCTTTACTGATCACAGTGGTATTACCCTGCATATCAATCTTGCTTACGGAAACAACAGCCATCACATTATCGAAGCGATATTCAAGGCATTCGCCCGAGCGTTAAGCGTCGCTTGCAGCATAAACAGCAATATTGACGGCGTCCTTTCCACCAAAGGAAGCCTCTAAGAGAGGTGTCAATCTTGATTAACATCATGCGGAAAATTAGCGGTTGGACCGTTGTCTTTTTAGCGGCGGCACTCTTCTTCTCGTCTGCCGCCGTGGCTGATGAAAACAAGCAGGAAGCCGGTGATGTTTCCTTGCGCATTGCAGTTTTTCCTTTTCGGGCGCTGACAGCGCCGGAAGGATCGGCCACAGTTACCTGTCCCGTCTGCTCCACGAGTTTTTCACCGGGCAAAATATTGCCGGGCGCGGAAAAAACAGTTGAGGCGGTCTTGATTGAAACATTACAGGGATATAAACATATCGGAATAATCTCCACGGAAAAGGCGGAGGGCGTGTTTAAGCGCATCGAAACGGAATCGCTGAAGAGCAATCTGCTGAACGTTTATAAAATGGCGGGGCGGGAACTCGCAGCTGATTATGTGGTGTTCGGTTTTGTTTTTCGTTACGTGGAAAGAATTGGTTATGATTATTCGGTGGAGAAACCCGCTTCGGTTGGTTTTGGTATTCATGTCGTTCAAATTAAAGATGGCGGGGCTCATTGGCATGGTGTTTTTGATAAAACTCAGAAATCTCTCATGGAAGATGCTTTTCAGATATCTTCTTTTTTTAAGGGCGGCGGAAAGTGGCTGACAGTTCGCCAGTTGACGAAGCAGGGCATTGATCAGGTACTGCAAAAAGTCCCCGTATTGGAACGGGAAAAAAATTAGCGCCCGCATCATTTTTTGAACTGAATTGCGTATTATTATTTTTCGGGGATGTATATTTGGTAATAATTCCGGCGATTGATATTAAAGAAGGTAAATGTGTCAGGCTGGCCCAGGGTGATTTTAACCGGGTCACAGTTTACGGAGATGATCCTGTCCGGATGGCAAAGCTGTGGGCGGCAAGCGGCGCCGAACTTATTCATATCGTCGATCTGGACGGCTCTGTTGCCGGTTTGCCCCGCAATGCCGCAATTGTTCTTGATATTGCCAAAAAAGTTAAAGTTCCGGTGCAGATAGGCGGTGGTATCCGCAACATGGAAACGATTGCCTATTACCTGAATAACGGTATCGCCAGTGTGATTATGGGCACAGCCGCTCTGCAGGACGAAAAATTTGTGAAGACCGCAGGCAAAGCATATGCTGGCCGGATTATTCTGGGTATTGATGCGCTCGATGGCCAAGTGGCAATTCGCGGCTGGACGCAGAAAACATCTGAGACGGCAATCGAACTGGCTTGCCGCTATTCAGGCTGCGGCATCAAAGCTATTGTTTATACCGACATCAAGCGCGACGGAATGGAAACCGGTGTTAATATCGAAGCAACACAGGCGCTGGCCACGGCAGTTGATATCCCCGTCATCGCTTCGGGCGGCGTTGCCGGCATCGGGGATATTGACAAGTTGCTGGCTGTTGAAAATACCATTATTTACGGAGTGATAATCGGCCGCGCTCTCTACAATGGCGCAATATCTCTGAGCGAAGCAATTAACAGGGCGAAAGCCTTAAAAAACAATAACTAGCAATAAGGAGGTGCGCTATGTCCGATTGCATTTTCTGTAAAATAATCAGGGGAGATATTCCCTGCGCTAAAGTTTATGAAAATGATAAAATTCTGGCTTTTGATGACATTAATCCGATGGCGCCGGTTCATGTTATCATCATTCCCAAACGGCACTTTTCCACTCTGCTGGATCTTGATGCTGAAAATATTGATTTGGCCGGTGATTTGATTGCGGCGGCACAGAAAGTCGCTGAAATTAAGGGTATTGAGGGCAGAGGATTCCGCACGGTTATCAACTGCAATGCTGAAGGAGGCCAGGTTGTGTTCCATCTGCACATGCATGTTCTGGGCGGTAGGAAGTTATCAGACGAATTAGGTTAATTAATTATAAGGTGATGAATATGGATATCAATGAAAAATTAAACGCGGAGATGATTGTTGCGGCAAAAGCAAAAGACAAAATCCGTCTTTCCGCAATCCGGATGCTGAAAACGGCACTGCATAACAAGGAAATTGAATTGATGCGACCACTGAATGAAACGGAGATCCTGCAGTTGCTTTCCGCCGTGGTAAAACAGCGTCGGGATTCCATTGAGCAGTTCGCCAGAGGAAACCGGCCTGATTTGGTGGAAAAAGAAGAAGCGGAGTTGAAAGTAGTACAGGAATTCATGCCCGCCCAGATGTCGGAAGAAGAAGTGGAAGCGGCCATCAAAAAAGCCATTACGGAATGCGGAGCGGTATCCGTCAAGGATATGGGTAAGGTAATGAAAATACTGATGCCGCAATTAACGGGCAAAGCGGACGGCAAAATGGTCGGAGAGAAGGTTAAAACACTTTTGTCTCAGTGAGCTTGTTAATTTAAATTTCCGGTCAGTAAGGCACCGGATTACTATGCTTTGGGGCGGGAAGAATAATCAGTGCGCTTCGATGACAGCAAGATTGAGGAAATTAAAAGCAGGCTGGATATTGTTGAACTCGTTTCGGAATATCTGACGCTGAAAAAAGCGGGGCGTAATTTTGTCGGATCCTGCCCTTTTCATCAGGAAAAAACACCGTCTTTTACAGTTAACCGCGAAAAACAGATTTTTTATTGTTTCGGTTGCGGCGAAGGCGGCAATGCCATAACTTTTCTGATGAAGATTGCCAATATGACTTTTCCGGAAGCCCTGAAGTCTCTGGCGGAAAAAACGGGGGTTGTTCTGCCGCCCCGGACGGCATCGCGGGAAGGCCGCGGGAAGGATTCCTTAAGGGAAAGCATCGTTGATTTAAACAGACGCGCGGCGCAGTATTACGTGCGGGAACTTTATGGGCCGGCCGGCAGGGAAGCCCGTGAATATTTGCAGAAAAGAGAAATAACCGAGGAAACAATAAATAATTTCCGGTTGGGTTATGCGCCCGAGAACTGGCGTTCTTTGACAGATTATCTGGATGGTAGCGGCTTGTCTCTGAAAATAGCCGAACAAGCCGGGCTTGTTGTGGCCGGCAAGGATGGCGGCTACTATGACCGTTTTCGCGGCCGGTTGATATTTCCCATTGAGAATATTTTTGGCGAGGTTATTGCTTTCGGCGGCCGGATTCTGGCTAAAGGAGAACCAAAATATCTCAATTCTCCGGAGTCGCCGGTTTATATCAAGGGTAAAAATTTATACGGTTTGGTCAAGGCGAAAGAGGAAATCAGGAAAAAGGGCTGTGCGCTGATTGTCGAAGGTTATTTCGATTTGATTTCACTCTGGAATGCCGGTATCGGCAACGTTGTTGCCACGCTGGGAACAGCACTGACCAGAGATCATCTGGATCTTTTACGCCGTTATACGGTTGATGTTGTCGCCCTTTTTGATCCCGATGAGGCCGGGCGCAAAGCGCTGGATCGCAGTCTTGATTTATTTCTGGCTGCCGATATGCGCGCCCGGGCGCTGATTCTGCCGGGCGAAGATGATCCCGACGACTATGTGAGAAAAAACGGGCGGGATAAACTGGAGGAACTGATTGCCGGCGCCCCGACCATCAGCGATTATTATATTGATAATGTGCTGGGGGGAGGCAAGACTTTTGAAGATAAAAAAGAAATGGCCAAGGCGGCGCTGGAATTTATCGCTAAAATCGGCGATGAAATGGAAAAGAATCTTTTTCTGAAAAGAATATCGGAAAAACTGGGAATTGAGCAGGAACTGTTAAAAAAGGAGAGTCATAGGAAAGAAAGCAGGATAAAGACCGGAGAGGCTGAAGCGGTAACGCCAAATCAGCAAGTCGGGATTGATCCGTTGGAAGTTAATTTAATCAGGCTGTTGATTGAGTATCCTCAGAAGATAGCGCCGCTGGAAAGGGAAAATGTCTTCGATTTCTTTTTACGGCCGGAACTGAAAAAGCTGGCTTATGAAATAGCCGAGTCTTACCGGCGGCTGGGATTTGTGGATATCAATGTTATCCTGGCAGCGGCGGAAGATAGACCGCTGCGGGAAAAAATATACAAGCTCAGCATCGAAGCGCTGGCGGTTGACGATGTAATGCTGGAGAAGATATTTGCCGATAACATAAAACAGATCAGGAAAAAATGGTATAAATATCAAAAAGGGCAGATCCAGTTTAAAATGGCGCAGGCACAGCAAAGCGGTGATGAAGCTCTGCTCAAAGAGCTGCTCAGGAAAAAAGACGAGCTGGTGAACAGAGAAAAGGAATTACGCTAGACGATTATAAAATAAATGTTCGGGAGTGAACAGATGGCTAAAGAAATACAATCGGATGAATTTAAAAAATTAATTTTGCTCGGTGAAGAAAAGGGATTTTTGACGTACGACGATGTCAATGACATGCTGCCGCCGGATGTGACGTCTTCCGATCAGATAGACGATATTATCATGATCTTCGGAGAGAAAAACATTGATATTATTGATACCGAGCAGGGTGAGAAACTGATCGTTAAAAAAACGACTGAGGACGCCGTCCTGACCAAGTTTCCGGAAAATCTTGTGCTGATGCCGATGGCCGGGAAAACCGGAGACCCGGTAAAAATGTATTTGCGCGAAATGGGCATGGTTTCTCTGTTAAGCAGGGAAGGCGAGGTGGAAATCGCCAAGAGGATTGAAGAAGGCGCCCGCGAAACGATGTTCTCTATCTTCAGCCTGAACGTTTCCATGATGGAGGTGCTCAATATCGGCGACAAGCTGGCGACAGGGGAAATACGGATTAAAAATGTTGTGGACAATATTGAAGATGAAGAAGGATTTGTTGAAGAAGATGAGCATAAAGAAAGGGTTTTAAAGCTTATTGGCAGAATTCGTCTGTTTAACAACAGAAATGAAGTTCTTCGTGAAAAGCTCAAATCAAAAACAATGCGTCCGAAACAGCGCGAATTGCTGACAGCCGAACATGAAAAAAATATCAAAAATATTATTACCCTCTGCCGGAAGATTCGTTTCAGCAAAAAACAAAGCCATCGTTTTGTCGCCCGTTTGCGCAATTACGCCGACGAAATCGAAAGAGCGGAAAAAGTTATCAATCAGTATAAAAAGGAAACCGGATTGACGCTGACCCAGTTGGAGAAATTATGGGTGAGGATGAAAAAATCCAAGGCCGATGAAAAGAAAGCGGCAAAGGAAGCCCGGCTTTCCGTGGAAGCGCTGAAGAAAAGCCAGCCGGCGATACTTGATGCGCAGAAGAAAATCAGGCTCATCGGCCGCGAGGTCGGCATACCCACGGCGACATTGAAGAAAGTTGTGGATACCATTGAAGAGGGTGAAAGCAAGGCAGAAACAGCCAAAAGGAAGCTGGTGGAGGCTAATTTAAGACTAGTTGTCAGCATTGCCAAGAAATACACCAACCGCGGCCTGCAGTTTCTGGATTTGATCCAGGAGGGCAATATCGGTTTGATGAAGGCTGTTGACAAGTTCGAATACCAGCGCGGCTACAAATTTTCCACCTACGCAACCTGGTGGATCAGGCAAGCCATCACCCGCGCCATCGCCGATCAGGCCAGAACCATTCGTATTCCCGTGCACATGATTGAAACAATCAACAAGCTGATTCGGACTTCCCGCTATCTGGTGCAGGAACTGGGTCGCGAACCTACTCCGGAAGAAATAGCCAATAAAATGGAATATCCTCTGGAAAAGGTGCACAAAGTTCTGAAGATTGCCAAAGAGCCGATTTCTCTGGAGACCCCTATTGGGGAAGAAGAAGACAGCCATCTGGGTGATTTTATCGAAGATAAGAAAATCATGTCTCCCTCGGAGGCGACAATCAGCATGGATCTGGCGGATCAGACGCGCAAAATTCTTGCCACGCTGACGCCTCGGGAAGAAAAGGTGCTGCGGATGCGCTTCGGCATCAGTGATCGTTTGAATACCCTTGTGGAGGAACTGGCCTCTGAGGTCAGTCCGCTGGAAATAACTGATGAAGACGAACCGGACATCGAGGAATTACCTGTGACAAAAAAGACTAAGAATTCTTCGAAGATACGATCTGCAAAATAATATTGACAAGCATGGTATTTGGGTATATCAAACCAAACTTTGCAAGCCAAACCGTGGAAGTATCGGCGGGCCCATAGCTCAATTGGTAGAGCCACCGGCTCATAACCGGTAGGTCCCTGGTTCGATCCCAGGTGGGCCCACCATATTATAATCAGAGAATAGTTATCATGAAAAAAACGTTAATCTGCAATAGATGTTCAAAGTGTGCTGTTATAAATGCCTTAAAAATGCAGATGACGTCATCACTGCAAGGCAAGGCAGACCGGAAAGCAGGCAAAACTACTAAAATGCACCCATAAGAGGTGCATTTTTTTTATCTGATACAAAGCGAAAAGTATAAAAGGAGAAAATTATTGAAAGAGCAATTATTGTTGTTGGTAAGCTTGCAGGAAGCGGATTCAGAGTTGATTCAAATAACTACGCGGAGAAAAGAACTGCCGGAAAAAATAAAAAAGCTCGATGAGGATTTCCTTGTCTTTAAAGAAGCAACGGGAAAAAACAAAAGAAATTATGACGAGCTGAAAATTCGCCATACGGAAAACGAGGGCAAGATTAAAAAAATAAACGATGGTGTGGTGAAAACAAAGGAAAGATTGCTTGAAGTCAAAAATAACAAGGAATATCAGGCGATGCTCAAAGAAATAGAAACAGCGGAAAGTTCCCGCGGCAATGTTGAAGCGGAAATTATTTTACTGCTGGACGAGCTCGATAAGCTGGCTGTGCTCGTGAAGAAGGATCAGGCAATCATTGACGAACAAAGCCGGAATTATGAAGAAAAGAAAAAAGATATGGAGAATGAGCTGAATTCGCTGGATGCCGAAGCCGGCAAATGGGATAAGAAACGCAAGGAGTTGAGAGGCGCTATTCCGGCAGACGTGCTTGCCAAGTATGATAAAATTCGCGGGCGCAGCCGCGGCATCGCTGTAATTTCAGTCTGGAAGGGAATCTGCAACGGCTGCCATATGAATCTGCCGCCGCAGTTATATAACGAATTGCAGAAATCGGCCGAATTGATGATTTGCCCCAATTGCAACAGAATTATTTATTTTCAGAATATTGACAAGCCGGCCTGAATACTATGAAAAGAACCTATCGTTTGTACAGTGACGGAGCCTGCCGGGGCAATCCCGGCGAAGGCGGTGCCGGTGCCGTAATAACCGACGACGCCGGTAATGCTATCTGGGAGGGCCAAAAGTATCTGGGGCAGTGCACCAATAATGTCGCGGAATACCAGGCGCTCATTCTGGGGCTGGAGGGCGCGCTCGCCGCAGACTGCAAGAATCTAGAAATATTCATGGATTCGGAACTGCTGGCCAGACAAATAGCAGGCTCGTACAAAGTCAAGAATGAAAAACTGAAAATACTAATGCAGGAAGTCAGGAGACTTCTTTCTTTATTCAGTTCAGTTCAGGTCAAACATGTTTTGCGTTGCCACAACAGCCATGCCGACAGACTGGCCAATCAGGCAATTGACAGCCATCATAAATAATATGTTGCCCGTTCAGCTTATTGCCCCGCTTCTCAGCGCGCTGTTCCTTGAGCATTTCGGTATTCAATATCCCGTAATTACACAATTCCGTCAAAAAGTTGAAACCGGTAACAGAAAATAAGAAAAACATCTGCCGGTTTGCGCAGCTCAAGCATAAGAAAAACCAGATTTCATCAATCCCTGTTGAGAAATCGGCTTTCATTATTACCAATTGACGCGTGACTGATTATACCCCGCTGCTATCTGTAAAGAAAGAAACAAGGCCAGCCATTTGCGGGAATTACTCTGCTGATTAATCACCTGTCTCGGCGGGTTGTTTTGCGGCAGATCCCTTCTTCGCCATTCCTTTGGCGATGGCAACGAGTACCAGAGCAATCACGATAACAACGAGTAAAGCCGAAATTACTCCCGGAAGCTCCAGCATTTTGATGCCGCCGATTGCAGCCATACCAACGATTGCGGAAACGATACCGACGATTACACCTTTCATTTTTTCCTCCTTCTAGTAATAGGTAATTTTCTTTGAAACGCAGATTCTCGAATATACGTAAGTGAATGTTAACTTAATTATAGTAAATGCTCACTTACATGTCAAGGTAAAATGTTGGCTGGATAAATAAACGGAATAACTGAATAATATCAAAGAATCGTTTCTCTAAGCCTGATTACTTAAAAATGCACGATGAACGTCACTGCGGCGGTTTTGCTTTGGAATGATTTAACCTTCGGGGGCCGGAAGATGCGGTTTAATTGCGAAAACTCTCCCGTGCAAGGATTAAATAGAAGGCGGTTGCCAAAACCAGCAAATTGTTTTGCTCTATGGTGGTCAGGATATCAGCGCGGTACTATTGCCTCGCGCAATATTTGCCAAAGGGACTCAAACTTTTCGTTCAGGATGAAATTGCAGTTATTCAGAGCCCAGATGTTGACAATAGTCTGAATCATGCTGAAGAGAAGCATGGCTGTTGCATCCAGATCTATATCACGCCGAATGCAGCCGCTGTCAACACCCCGCAGCAGCAGTTGCCGGAGAGCGGAAACATATTTGGTAATGGTCACCGCCGTTTTTTTGTTAAGATTTTTGTCCCCGAGGCTGATGATTTCGGCAATTACCTGGAAAGCCATGCCTTTGCGGATGTCTATCGAGGAAAAATGATTTTTTATGGCATGTTCGATTGTTTCTATCGTTACGGCACTGTTTTCGACATCCTTGGGGGTGATATCCGCTATCAGAACGTTTTCTATATGGTTGAGAAGAAAATAAAGAATGCTGCGCTTGCTCTTAAAATGACGGTAGATGGCCGCTTCGGAGATGCCCACCTCTGCGGCAATCCGTTTGACAGTCAGATGCTCACTGCCGTACTTGAAAATTAATTTTTGCACGGCTTCCAAAATCTGCTGTTGCCGGATTTCAGTTGTTTGTCTCTTCCTGATCATAAATCATTTTCGTCGAAGGCTTCTGATTTCTTCAATGATAACCGGCCGGCCCGCTCAGGACAGCTATCAATAATGATGATGCTTTGCGTTGCTGATATTGCTAATGCAAGAACTTTAAAAGTGACTAACATTCCTGAAACATTATGTCAAGAGACGTAATTGATTATCCTGCTTTGGTGCAGTGCTGATAAAAAATTTAGATGAATATTCAGTAACTTTGTTAAGGGGTGTCTGCTTTTACCTTGTCATTGCCGGGCAATTGGTTTAAAAAACATGTATTGCAAAAGAGGGATTCAAAATATGGCTAATAAACTGGCGGGCAACCACCGGCAAACAGCCGGAATTAATTATGTCCGGATAATGTCATCTTAGAAAAAGAAATAAGCTTGACAAATACCTGTAATTGTATAATCTGAACACTCGTTCAAATTATTGAATGTATATTCATGGAGAGGCGGTATTTATTTTCATGGTGCGGGAAGAGCGAAAAGAACGGGAATTTCAGACGCGGCGCACGGAAATTCTGGAACAGGCGGAAAAGATATTTGCCGCCAGGGGATATCACAACGTAACCATGGCGGAAATTGCCAGCGCCTCCGGTTTTTCCACCGGTTCTCTGTATCAGTACTTCACAGGCAAAGAAAATCTTTATTCAACAATGATCTGCGACAAGCTGGATTTAATGTATCGGCGGGTGCGAGATCAGGTCAAGAAAGCGGAGGGCATTGAAGGCAAGATAGAGGCCATTATCAGCGCTCATTTCCTGTTTGTGGAAGAAAATACCGATTTTTGCCGTTTGTTTTTACCCGGAGAAAACACCATTATTTCCGAAGTAATGTTGTCAATGCGGGAAAAGATGATTGCTGATTACAGGCAGCATTTAATATTCATTGAAAATATATTGAAGGTGGGAACGAAAAACGGTTATTTACGGAATCTGCCCGTTGATGCTTTAGCCAGGGCTCTTTTCGGCTTAATCAGAACAACAGCCATAGACTGGATGATAAAGCCTGCAACGAAAAAAATGACAATGCAGAAAGATTTTATTTTGGAAATATTCCTGCGGGGGGTAAAACAAAATGAGAAGTAAATATCTGTTGTCGGCCTTGGTATTATTGCTGGGCATTACTTTTTTTGCCGTGTCCGGATGGACGGAGGAAATATTAACATTGGATTCCAGCATAGAATTGGCATTGAAAAACAGCAGCGTAATTAACATCGCCAAAGAAGGCGCCAAAAGCGCCGTTGCCCGCAAGAAGGAAGCGTTTACCGGTTTTCTGCCGAAATTCAGCACATCATATTATTATCAATACCTTAATGATCAGCCCAGTATGATTTTTCCGGGTGTGCCGCCTGCCATTCCCGCCAGCACGATTATTCTGGGGACTCAAAATAATTATAATTGGGTAACGGAAGTTAAACAACCGCTTTTTACCGGCGGCGGTATTCTGGCCAATTATCAGGCCAGCAAAATCGGTGAAGATATTGCGATGCTGGAGGTGGAAGCCAGCCGCCAGGATGTCGTGCGGGAAGTAACAATAGCCTATTTTGATATTCTCCGGTCGCAGAAGATTCTCGAAACGGCTCAGCAATCAGTCGCAATGCTCACGGCGCATCGGGAAAGAGCGCAAAACTATTTTAAAGTTGGGATGATTCCCAAAAATGATTTGCTGCACGCGGAAGTAGAACTGGCCAACGGACGGCAATCTCTTACCAAAGCGGCTAACGCCGTCGAAATGGCTAAATCGCATATGAATATCGTTTTAAGACGCAGTATCGCAGCTCCGGTGCGGGTGGAGGATAATCTTGTTTACAGACCGTTAGGCAGTTCTCTGGCAGAATGCCTGGAGACGGCAGCAAAAAGAAGGCCGGAAGTAAAAATATCAGAATTAAAGGCGGCACAGGCCGGAAAAATAGTAAGGGCGGCGCAAAGCGAATACCTGCCGACGTTGAGTGCGCTGGGCAACTACTCGAGATATGGCGATGATTTTTCCGTTTCCGGCAGCAATTATAAAAATATGGAAAGCTGGTATATCATGGCCGTGGCGAGCTGGAACTTCTGGGAATGGGGCAAAACGAAACATAAAGTTGATGCAGGCAAATCCAGAGAAAACCAGGCTTTGGAAGCGGCGAAGGAATTAAACGATCAAATAACGCTGGAAATTAAGGGCGCATATCTGAACATGCGGGAAGCGGAAGCGCAAATTACCGTTTCGGGAAAAGTGATTGAGCAGGCCGAGGAAAATTATCGTATTGCCGAAGAACGCTTCCAGGAAAGAGTGGCAACGACAACGGAAGTGCTTGATGCGCAGACGCTGCTGACAAAAGCGAAAGCGCAATACGCCAACGCCCTTGCCGACTATAATATCAGCGGCGCCAGGTTGCAACGCGCGATGGGAACAATCGGGAAACAAGCAGGCAGTGAGGATTAGATGATGAAGAAAATAATTGTCCTGATGGCAACGGCAGCGGCGGCTTTGTTATTCGTTTGGGAAGCCGCGGCACAGGAATATTCTCTTGGTGATTTATATCAGCAGGCGCTGAAGAATTCCGAAAAAATAAAATACGCCGAAGAAAATCTTTTTATTGCAAAGACCGGCAAGGATAAGGCCTGGTCATTGTTAATGCCCAGGGTCACCGCTTATGGCACATACAATCGTTTTTCCGAAGATAAGTATAATCCGACAGGCATTCTTATTCAGCCTTATGAATCGGGCAACTGGGGCGTCCGGATTGACGAATCATTTTCGCTTTCCGCCCGTGAGCTCAAAGCCCTGAAAATTGCCGGTCAGATTATCACCAAAAGCGAATTTGACCTCGATGCGGCAAGAACCGACTTTGTGCTGGCTGTTGCGGCTTCCTATTACGATGTAATGAAAACAAGAAAGGCTCTGGAAATAGCGGCTGCCAATATGGAGCGCTTGACACAATATCGTAATTCCGTGGAAAAGAAATTCAAGGTCGGTGAATTAACGAAGACAGCTCTGCTGCGTGCGGAAGGAGAACTTTCGGGGGCCCGGTCGGTTTATCTTAAAGCCACCAATGCTCTGAAAATTGCGCGTGCCGCTCTGGTGCGGGCAACTGGCATTGAAGAGAATTTCCGTCTGAAAGAAACGCCGCTGCCCGGAGAAGATAAGGCCCTGCTGGAAAGTTTGCGCGCGGACGCCCTTGCCGGGCGAGCTGATTTAAAAAGTTATGACGTGAACAAAAATATGGCCGAAGAACAGGTTGGTTTTGCCCGCGGCGCCTTCTGGCCTAATGTGGGATTATTTGCGATTTATAACCGTGCCGATCAGGATCCCAGCGGAGCAACGCTCAACGGGGAAAGTGTTCTGGCCGGTGTCAGCCTGACGTTTCCCTTTTTTGAAGGAGGGTTGAGGATGGCAGAACTGCGCGAAGCGAAGGCCAGGCAAAGACAGGCGCAGTTGGCCTACGATGATTTCCGCAAAAGCGTTGATATCGAATTGCAGGCGGCATATCTGGACGTGCAAACGCAAAGAGGAACTCTCAAGTTTCTTGAAGATCAACTGGCCTTTGCACAGGACAATTATAATGCTGTGATGAGGCAGTTTGATAACGGGTTGGCCACCAGTCTGGATGTGATGGATGCCAATTCGCTGCTTTTGTCCGCCGATAATAATGTCGCGGAAGCGCTTTATAACTATCAGCTGGCGCATCTGAAGCTGAAAAAATCCAGCGGTACTCTTTTGCATTTTGTGAACATGAGTAAATAACAGGCCGGCAAGAACGCGCCTGCGGACTAAAGGAGATATGTTAATGCATTACTGGAAAGAAAATTACGCCCACAATTATTTGGCAGGAAATATCGCCGATCTGCTGTTGATGATTTTAATATTGGTTTTTGCCGGCACGTTTTTGGTTTCCTGCGACGGGAAAGAAAAGAAAGGCGATGCGGAAAGAGCTGTCAATGTAAAAATTGCGCTGGCGGAAAAAAAGAAGGTTCAGCCTTATATTGAAACAACAGGGACGCTGCGGCCGGATAAAGAGGTTATAATAAGCTCGGAAGTTGACGGGAAGATTAAGAACATAACGGTTGATGAAGGCTCTTTCGTGCATCCGGCAATGGTGCTGGTGGAGATAGATGAAACAGTTTACCGCCAGGACGAAATGCGCTCGGCAGCAGCGCTGAAACAGGCCCAGGCAAGCCTTACCAATGTCCGTTCCGATTACCAGAGAAAAGAAACTTTATATAAGGAAGAGCTGATAACCAAGCAACAATTCGATGATGCAACGGCAAGACTGGCGCTGGCGGAAGCCGAACTGGAAAGGGCTAAAGCCACGCTGGCCATTTCCAGAGAAAAACTTGCTCAGACGAAAGTATATTCGCCGCTGCAAGGCGCGGTAAAAGAAAAAAAGGTTACGGCCGGCGATTATGTCCGCAACGGCACACCGCTCCTGCTGCTGATTAAAATAGATCAGCTCAAACTAAATTTTACCGTCGGTGAAAAGGACTCGGCTCTGGTAAAGCCGGGGCAGGAAGTATCTTTCACGGTTGACGCTTACAACAACAGAGAATTCAAAGGCCGCGTCAGCCTTCTTTTCGCCAATGTCGAAGAAAGAACAAGAACGATGCAGGTCGAAGCAATTGTTCCCAACGGCAAAGGTGATTTAAAGGCGGGATTTTTTGCTCGGACGTTTATCTATACGAAAGCGCCCGACGACGCCGTTCTCATTCCCATTACCGCTCTCATCTACGACAATGACAGTGTCCGTATTTTTATCATCGAGGGAGACAGGGCAAGAGAAAAAAAGGTCAGGTTGGGCAATAAGTACGGTGAACAAATAGAAATTGTCGAAGGCGTTAAAGAGGGCGAGCAGATTGTCGTTGTCGGTCAGAACAATTTATCGGAAGGGGTGAAAGTAAATGTGGCTCGCTGATACATCGGTCAAACGTCCTGTTTTCGCCACGATGTTCATCATGGCGCTCGTGGTGCTGGGAATTGTCAGCTACCCCAATATCGGAGTGGATCTTTTTCCGAAAGTCGATTTTCCTATAGTCAATGTTACAACAGTGCTGAAGGGCGCGAGCCCCGATGTCATGGATGTGGATATCACCGACCGGATTGAAGGCGCGGTCAACACAATCAATGGAGTGAAGAGCATTGTTTCGAGCAGTACGGAAAGCACTTCACGGGTAACTATTGAATTTGTTCTGGAGCGGGATATTGATCTGGCCGTACAGGATGTGCGCGAAAAAATATCGGCGATCCGCTCTAAACTGCCTGCTGATATTGATGAACCCCGCATTGCCAAAGTTGACCCGGACGCCACGCCGATATTATGGATGAATCTATCCGGCAATAAGTCCGTCCGCGAATTATCAACTTACGTGGATGAGATTTTAAAAGAACAATTTCAGAGAATCAATGGCGTCGGCGATGTCGTGATGTGGGGATTGCGTCTGCGGCAGGTGCGCATCTGGCTCGATTCGGCCCGCATGCAGGCTTATCAGGTGGCGCCGTCGGACATTGTCCGGGCATTGCAGCGGGAAAATATCGAATTGCCCGGCGGACGCATTGAAACGAAAACCAAAGAATACACAATCCGGATTAAAGGTGAATTCCCTCAGGTTAACGATTTCAATGATTTGATTATCAGTTACTACAAGGGAGCGCCGGTCAGGATAAAAGACATCGGACGCGCCGAAGACGGCATGGAGGAAAAACGCAGCCTTGCCCGTTTTAACGGCATTCCGGCCGTCGGGATGGGCATTCAAAAACAGTCGGGAACCAATACGGTTGTTGTTGCGAGCCGCGTCAAAGAAGAAGTGGAGAGAATCAACAAAGTCCTGCCGCCGGGAATGAAAATCAACATTGCCATGGACCAGTCCGTTTTTATTCTCCGTTCGATTCATGAAGTGCAGTTTCATTTAATTATCGGCAGCATCTTTGCCGTTCTGGCGGTTTTCCTATTCCTGAAAAATATCCGGACAACATTAATCAGCGCCGTGGCTCTGCCGGTTTCGGTGATTTCCACCTTCGCCCTGATTAATGCTTTTGGTTTCACCTTCAACAATATGACGATGCTGGCGCTGTCGCTCTCGGTGGGGTTGCTCATTGACGACGCTATCATCGTCATTGAAAATATCTATCGCCATGTTGAGGAAGGCATGGCGCCCCGGGAGGCGGCCACATTCGCCACATCGGAAATAGGGCTGGCCGTCATGGCCACAACATTTGCCATTGTCGGCATCTTTTTGCCCGTCGCTTTCATGAAAGGAATAATCGGCCGGTTTTTTCTCCAGTTTGCCTTGACGGTTGTTTTTGCCGTTTTGGTTTCTCTGCTGGTTTCCCTTACCCTAACGCCGATGATGGCCTCAATTTTTGTGAAGCATCATCAGCCCTCTCTGCCCGATCAACAGTCGGCTGGTATCGGCTCGTTCATTCATTCCAGCAGACACTGGTGGCAATGGCTGCCCGATTATCTGGAAAAATACTACCGCAAAATGGAGGACGGCTACCGGCGCCTGCTGGAATTTTCACTGGGTTATCGCAAAACAATGTTGGCGGGCGCGCTTGTTATTTTCGCCCTGAGCATTTTGCTGGTGGTTTTTGCTTTGAAACTGGAGTTTGCGCCGCCGGAGGATCAGGGAAATTTTGTCATTCGCATGGAAGCTCCTTTTGATTATTCCGTTGACAATGTAGAAAAATTTTTCCAGCCGGCGGAGGATTTTGTCCGCAAAATTCCGGAAATAACTTCCGTTTATTACTCCCAGGGTTATGGCGGATATTCCAATAAAGCTGTCATGATTGTCGGATTGAAGCCGAAAGCCAAGCGGGAAAAAAGCCAGGAGGATTTAAAGAAAGAAGTAAGGCAGAAACTGCGAACCATTCCCGGCCTGAAGGTTTCGGCGGAAGACATCTCAGTGGTCGGAGGCGGGCAGCGGCAGGTTCCCATTCAATACAGCATCCGCGGCCAGGATTTGGCGGCGCTTACCGAATATGCCAGAAAAATATCGGCGGAATTTGCCAAGCGTCCGGGAATCGTTGACGTTGATACGTCTGTCGAGGCAGGCAAGCCGGAGTTCAAAGTATATATTGACCGCGACCGGGCTGCCGATCTGGGAGTGGATGTGGCGACAGTGGCCGAAGCAATTTATCTGCTGGTCGGCGGTGAAATGGATATTGCCCGTTATAAGGATGAACAAAAAGGCAAAAGATACGATATCCGCGTCCGGTTAAATCCGCAGGATAGGGAAAGCTCCAATGGCCTGCAGCGAATTTATGTCCGGGCGCGCGACGGCAAACTGGTGGAACTTTCCAACGTGGTTAAAATTCAGGAGGGCAGCGGCCCCAGCGTTATCAACCGCGTGGATCGGCAGCGGGCGATTTCCATCTTTGCGGGATTGGAGAAAAAGGCTTTGGGAGAAGCTATGGACGAGTTGAACGAAATATCGGCACGCATCCTCCCGGCAGACTATATCCCGAAATATCAAGGTATGGGCGATGTTATGAAGGAATCGTTTATCAATTTGTTCTTCGCCCTGATTCTGGGAATAATCATGGCATATATGATTCTGGCTTCCCAGTTTGAAAGTTTTGTCCATCCTTTGACCGTTTTACTGTCAATGCCCCTTTCCTTCATCGGAGCTTTTGGCGCTCTTTATCTGACCGGCAATACAATCAATATTTACAGTATGATTGGTTTGATTCTGCTGATGGGTCTGGTCAAGAAAAACGCCATCTTGCTGGTTGACTATACCAATGTCTGCCGGGAGCGCGGCATGTCGCGGCGGGATGCCATATTGCATGCCGGACCTGTCCGGATGCGGCCCATTTTGATGACGACATTTGCCATGATTTTCGGCATGCTGCCGGTGGCCATCGGCGTCGGCGAAGGTGCGGAAACACGCGCGCCGATGGGCATTGCCGTTATCGGCGGGTTGATTACCTCATTGTTCTTAACGCTGATCGTTGTTCCGGCGGCTTATGACATATTCGATGACTGGCAGGAATATTTTAAAAAGAGAAAAGAGCGCCAGGTGTCGGTGACCGGTGAAATAAACACTGAAATCAAATAACAGGAGTATATCCCATGAAGATGTTTTTGATAGTTTATTGCGAGGCGTCTGATGAGGATGTTGTTGCGAAATTCAAAAACGCCGGCTTCAAATCCTATACCAAGATGCAGGGAGCGATGGGTGAAGGGGAAGGCTCCGAACCGAAGCTCGGCACGCATTACTGGCCGGGACGCAACAACACGCTGTTTTTTGCTGTGCCTGATGAGGAATTGCCGAAGCTCCATGAGCTCTTTCGGGAATTAAAAGCCGAACATCCCCGTGCCGGCTTAAAAGCCTTCACTTTTCCCTTAGAAGAATGCGTATAATGTGGTATGTCAATATGGCCGGACAAAAAGTTACCCGCAGACAGAAAGATATTTCCCGCTTATTACGCGAAAAAAAACGACTTCTGCCCGGCGATAAGAAAAGCGGCAGACAAAACATGCCGGTTAAAAACAACAAAAGTTAATAATATTATTATAAATATTATGTAAGGAGGGAAAATTATGAAACGCAGTGTATCAGTTATTGCCGTCATCGGGATATTTTTTCTGGTCGGTTGCGCAACAACACAGGAGCTGACATCATCTATTTCATCAAAAGTAACTTCCATTACAGCTACCGTGGATCCGGCGCTGGTTAATCAGGTTCCTGCGGATAAGCGCGCGGGTTTTGCCAAAGCCGAGTTTGATTTGAATCTGGCGATAGAGAAAGAAAAACTGGCCGCATTGAAAACAGAATTAGCGGGATTGCAGAAAAAGAAAGCAGGTTATGAGGAAGATCTGGCGAATAATTTCAAAAGAGAAGCGGAAAACGCCTATGACATCGTAAAAGTTGATGCTCTTCTCAATGCCGGTGTGGGCAAAAAAGAAGACAACATGAAAATCAGGGGAAATGTTGATTCGAAAAAATATAAAATTCTGGCTGACCGATCCAAAATTAATTATGATATAAGTGATACAAAGATGCAGATAGAAAATAAAACCGCTGAAATTGCGAATCTGGAGAAGGCAATCGGGGAAATTAAGTATGATGGCGGCAAAGCTTCTGATAAAGCCAGCGTTTCTCCTGCTCCGGCAGCAGATGCCAAGACGGAAGTAAAGCCGGTTCCTGCCGCCGCCGAACCAAAGAAAGAAGAAAAGAAATAATCATTTTTCAGGACATTATTATTGATTTCTGGGCCGTTGACGAAGCGCATTGATGTTACTAAATTACCGGAAAATGAACAGGAGGAAGAAATATGGCAAAATCAATTAAAGGAACAAAAACGGAAAAAAATCTACTGGCGGCTTTTGCCGGCGAAGCGCAGGCGAGAAACCGTTATACCTACTTTTCCAGTGCGGCAAAAAAAGAAGGTTTTGAGCAGATTTCCCATATCTTTTTAGAAACTGCCGAAAACGAAAAAGAACATGCCAAGGTGTTTTTTAAGCATCTGGAAGGCGGTGAAGTCGAAATAACCGCGGCGTATCCGGCAGGCATCATTGGTGATACCAAGACAAATCTGGAAGCGGCGGCCGCCGGCGAAAACATGGAATGGACAACCCTTTATGCCGACTTCGCCAAAGTAGCCAAAGAAGAAGGTTTCCCGGAAGTGGCGCGTTCCTTTGAACAGATTGCCAAGGTGGAGAAATTTCATGAAGGCCGTTACCGGAAACTGGTTGCGAATATAGTTAATAAAGAGGTGTTTAAAAAGAAAACAACAACCAAATGGCACTGTATTAACTGCGGCTATATTTTCGAAGGCGAGGAAGCTCCCAATGAATGTCCTGCCTGCAAACATCCGCAATCATATTATGAAGTCCTGGCGGAAAACTTTTAATGAGACTAAGCCTTTTGCGCAGCAAAAGGCTTAGTCGAATTGTCCCGAGGAGCGTAGCGAATAATCTAAAGGTCAAACGATGTCACACGTCGGGGTTAATGACACCCTAATTAATCTGCCTCTGGCAAAAAAAAGAAAAAGCGCAATTTCTGCAAATTGCGCTTTTTACTTTATTAAATGGTGCCGAAGCCGGGATTTGAACCCGGACAGGCGTACACCCACTAGACCCTGAACCTAGCGCGTCTACCAATTCCGCCACTTCGGCACGCGAAGGGGTAACTATAACGATCGCGGCTTCTTGTCAAGAAAAATGAGCTTGAATTTAAGCACCAAAATGCTATGTTACCGCCCGGTTATTGACAGGGAATTAAAATATGATTGTATTTAGAGGAATTGAAAATATAACGGAAGATTTCCGCGGTTCGTATGTTACCATTGGAAACTTTGACGGCGTGCATTTAAGCCATCAGTTTATCTGCCGCAAGCTGGCTCACGAGGCCGAAGCCGCTTCTGCCCAATCGCTGGTTATTACATTTGAACCGCATCCGAAAATGATTCTGCACCCGGCCATAAAACCATTTTATCTGATTACAACGCTGGAGGAAAAGCTGGAATTGCTGGAAAAGTGCGGCATTAACGGCGTTTTGATAATTCCCTTTTCCGCTGATTATGCCGGAACGACTGCTGCGGAATTTTGTCATGATTTATTATGGAAAAGACTGGCGATAAAAAAGATAATTATCGGCCATGATTATACTTTCGGCAAAGGCAAGGAAGGAAACAGCGAATATCTGAAGGTTTGCGGTCGCGGACTGGGATTTGCCGTCGAGGAGATTGATGCTTTCAAAGTTGGTGAAAATATTGTCAGCAGCACGCTGATTCGCAATTTGCTGCGGCAGGGAGACATGAAAGCAGCTGCGGGATTGCTGGGCAGGTATTATAATGCCGGTGGAATCGTTGTTGCGGGTCAGGGACGCGGGGTGATATTAGGATTCCCGACAGCTAATATTGTCTCCGAAAAAGAGTTGCTGCCGTCACCCGGCATTTATGCGGCTTTTGCCGATTTGGAGGGACGGCGTTATCAGGCGGCTCTCAATGTCGGCGCTAAGCCGACTTTTAATGATTACATCTTTACTTTTGAGGTACATCTGCTCGATTTTGTGGGAGATATCAGAGGTAAAATAATAAATGTCTGTTTTGTGGAGAAAATCAGGGATATCGTAAAATTTGACAGTACCGAAAAGCTCAAAGAGCAAATTGCCTCAGATATTAAAACAGCCAGGAATATTCTGGCGGAATCTACGATTAAAAAATGAACATAAAAACGGGAGGTTATTGAAATGTTGAAAATTGCTATCGTCGGCGCTACCGGCATTGTCGGTCAGCAGGCCATTGTCAGCCTGCTCGGACACCCCTGGTTTAAAATAGAGAAGCTTGTAGCATCCGAGCGTTCGGCGGGAAAAAAGTATCGTGATGCGCTGAAAGACGCCAGCGGTTCTTCCAAATGGTGGTGTACGGAAGAATTGCCGCAGCATATTGCGGATATGATGGTGGAAGAAGCGTCGGTTTTCGATCCGACATCCGTGGATATTATTTTTTCGACAATGGATACGGCAGTTGCCAAGGAGCTGGAACCGAAATATGCGAAGACCACGCCGGTTATCAGCACTGCTTCGGCTTTCCGCTATGAGGATGATACACCGATTCTCATTGGCGGAGTTAATATGGAACATGCGGCGCTTTTAGCCGTACAGCAGAAAAACCGCGGCTGGAAAGGATTTATTTCACCCAAATCAAACTGCACGATTGCGGGACTGACAGTTTCCTTAAAGCCGATTCTTGATAATTTCGGCGTCAAACAGGTGATGATGGTTTCCCAGCAGGCGATGTCCGGCGCCGGGAGAACTCCTGGCTTGTCGGCTATGGATATGACGGAAAACGTCGTTCCTTACATCCCCGGCGAGGAGCCCAAGGCGGAAACCGAACCGCAGAAGATTCTGGGAAAATTTACCGGAAGTTCTATCTCGCACGCGTCTTTCGGTATTACCGCTACCTGCACGCGCGTGCCGGTGCTGGACGGCCATCTGGTTTGCGCTTTTGTTCAGACCGAAAAACCCTGCACGCCGGAAGATGTCAAAAAGGCAATGATGAATTTCGGCAAAGAATTTGCGGAACTGGCATTGCCCAGTTCACCGAAACATTTAATTGATGTGACCGACGGTCCCTTCCGCCCGCAGCCGCGGGTAGACAGAGATAACGGCGGTGGCATGACGGTGACCGTGGGACGCATCCGCAAGGATCCGGTTATCGAAAACGGAATAAAATACGTTTGCCTGGCGCACAACACCAAACTGGGCGCGGCCAAAGGCGCCCTGCAAACTGCTGAATATCTGGTTAAAAATTATCTGAAGATGGTTTGATGAAACAAAAGTCAGGCGCGTTCACAAGGACGCGCCGCTTTTTTCTCAAAATAAAGAGGGAATTACATGATAAAGGAAGACGTATCTTTGCTGGAGCAACTTTACGGATTTCGCTATCGGGGCAGAGCGGCCCTGCTCTGTCTTGTTCTTTTTCTGATATTTACCGGTTTGTTTCAGTATTTAAGCACTTCTTACCGCGCCGCCGCCGATCCCACACTTGTTGATTTGCAACTGTCCTTCAGCGCGCGGCAGTTTCACGAAATAATTATGGTCTGGAGCAAATCGGTCGGCGGCGCCATTGACAATTACAAATTGATGACTCTATCGCTTGATTATTTCTACCCGATAATTTATTCGGTTATGCTGGCATTCGCCTATTCTTCCGCCCGGGGTAATGACAAACCCAATAAATTGGATATGGCGCTGTTTGTTTTACCCTTTGTCGCGGCTTTCTTTGATTTTTTCGAAAATACTTTTCATCTGGTTTTGCTCCGGAATGTGCATAATTTAGTTCACGCTATTATTGCCGGATATTCACCGCTGGCAGTGGGATTGTCGGCGGCGGCCGCCACTTTGAAATTTCTCTTTTTCTACGCCGGCATATTGGCGGTATCAGGAGCTGTCGTCTATCGAGTGAAAAAACGATTCTGCTGATTTTGTCAAATTCTTATCCGGTTTTTTTGCCGACTTTCAGGAGCCGTTGGAGATTTGCGTTATAGTCGCTGTCGCGGTAGGCTTTTAACCATCTTTTCATTATCGCCCCGGCGTAAGTTTTCACAAGTAGATTTCTCCAGCCCCGCTTGACGTCTCCCCAGGCATTAACCAGCGGTACCGTGAAAATGCTGTGCAGAGGGAGCGCGCCTTGCAGGATGTTTCTCGCCCGCTGTTTTTCCTGTAAATTGCGTACGAAACGCCGGATATAAAACGCGAGAAATTGGATAGGAAAACCAATAGTCGCAATATAAACCCAGTTGAGCCAGTTGCCGTAATTAAGCTTGCGGCTGAAAAATCCGCCGAGGTATCTTTTCTTCATCAGCATCTTGGGCATGTTTTGCAGGTCAAAGGCATCGAGGCCGTCCGGCCGGGGATCGTAACAAAGGAACAAACCGTCGTATTTATCCCAGCCGACCATCGAAAGAGGCAGGAGACGGCCTTCACTCTCCAGCCTCGCCCTGAGTTCGGAACCGGGCAGCGGCACGGCATTGAGCAGCTGGATAGTGTCTATCCCCGAACTTTTGAAAAACTTTTTAAAATATCTGGCGCGCTCTTTGATGGTAAAAGAAGGCTTTTCCCTGCCAGCGCCACGGGCGGGATAACCGAAGATGAACATCCCGTGCAGATAAAAATAGTCGGATAGTTTTTGCGAACGCGCGCTTAGCTCCTCTACAGTTACACCCTTGCGCATCGCCCGCAATTCTTCGTTAATCGGGCTTTCGTAACCGATGGCCAGCATAGCCACTCCGGCGTAGCGCATTGCCTCAATCAGTTCGTCATCATCCGCCGCTTCCGAGCGCACCTGCACGATAATTGAAATTTTTTTCCGGAATTTCCTCTTGTAATCGCCGATTCCCCGGCACAGCGAAATTGCCTCGGCCGGATTCTGGGCAAAATTATCGTCGGTGAAAAAGAAATCCTTATATCCCATATCCGCATATTTGATTACCTGACGCAGGGCGCTTTCCACCGATGCTGATTTATACTTGCCGTATTGCGTGTTCACGACGCAGAATTCGCAATGATAATTGCAGCCGCGGCCTCTGTTAATGGGAATGGCGCTCCATCTTTTTTTCAGGAATTTAACGAGTGTCAAGTCGGTTTCCACCAGGGCATTGAGATTGCATATCGGCTCACGCTTGCCGGTTGTGACATAGCCGCCGGTTTCATCAAGAAAGCTTATTCCTTTTATCCTGGCCAACCCGGCCCTGTTTAAAATAACACTATTATCTTTAACCAGGACATCCAGCAGTTCCAGGATTGTTTCTTCCCCTTCGCCGTGCACGACAATGTCAATGCCGGATTGCAGAGCCTCCTGCGGCAGGGCATCAACATGGCTGCCGCCGGCAATTGTTATGGCGCCAAAGCCCTGGTATTGCCTCGCTACTGTAAACAAACGGGGTATCGAGTTACTCATGCCGCCGTAAAACAGAGCCAGTTGCGCCGGTTGCCTCGCCTGTAAAAAGGAATGATCCGGCAAGCCCAGATAATCAAGCGGCCCGTTATAATTATTTTCATCAATCGCGTAAACCTCCCGGCATTGGGGATGATGATTAATCTGGCTCATGACAGACAAAATACCCACGGGAGGCATTTTTATCTTGGCGTAGATATTGTTCTGTGAATGCTGGGGGTATTGCGGAATGATGCCGATAATAGTCAATTTTTCTTTCATGATTAGTACCCTTTATGCGGATAATAACCCACCGCCAGCCTCCGCAAGAATGGCTGGTAGCGGCAGAAAAAGAATGATTTTCTGTGTTCGGTTAAATTTTTTCACCAATGTACGCCGCTCTTTTTTGAAAATCAAACAATTATTGAATATGGCAAAGACAAAAAGCGCCAAGCCGGATATCTTTACCTGACTGGCGTCAAGACGAATTCTTTAATCCCGGCAACATAGCTGTATCTGAAAACATTTTTTTCCGTTTGCCGCAAGATAAAATATTAAGGCATGCTCTGTAAAATTTCCCTTCAGGTCTCAGGCAGAGAGCTTTTTCACCCAGGCGACATAACGTGTCATCCAGTTTTGCAGGAATTTTCTGCTGACCTCGCCGATATTGCCGGCTTCGTCAAATAAACCGTCCTTTACCTGAATAAATGCTTCGGGCTGGCCAAGAGTCGGAACATTCAGGCAGGCCAGAATATTGCGTAAATGCTGTTGCGCCATGGCGGTGCCGGTGGCGCCGGGTGATGTCCCGAGAATTCCCGCCGGTTTGCCCCCCCCCAGACATTCTGACCGTGCGGGCGCGCCCCGTGGTCCAGCGCATTCTTCAGCGCGCTGGGGATTGTCCGATTGTGCTCCGGTGTTACGAACAGTAGGCCCTGAGCTTCCTTGATTTCGCTTTTCAGTCTTTGGACGGAAGCGGCCTGATTCTCATCATCATCCTGGTTGTAAAGCGGCAGATCGCTTATCTGCGACTGACGGAACGTGAAATCAGGCGGCGCCAGCCGGACGATGGCATCGGCCAGTTTGCGGTTGAAGGAATCCCGGCGGATACTTCCGATGATAACGGCGATTTTGTATTTGTCCATGCCTACCTCCTTTATCGGTTAAAAAAGTTATGGTTTAATTTTATCAAAAGGCAATCGAATTACATTTCCACCCGCATGACAATTCCCTGCAAACGGGTGGCCGGTAACTTGCTGAATTGAACGAAATTGGGGGTTATTCGTTTAATCAAACTGAATATGCGCCAGAGCAGTTTATTTGTTACAATGTCTTCCACGCCATAAAATATGACTTTTTCCTGAATTCCGTGTTCTCTTATCAAATTCTCAATCTCCAGGATTTCGCGGTAGCCGGCCAGGATTTCAAAAGATTCAAGACCGGGAGCAATATCCTTTGTCGTTTTAACCTCAACGCCAAATGGCTCTTCCGTGCGGTTAATGGAAATCAGAATATTGCGTTCGTAAATAATATTGCTGCGGAAGATGCTGTGAACAATATAGGGAGAAATCATTTCGTGCCCCCGGCAGAAATACAGGGCTGTGCCGGCGATATTCCTGCCTTTGGCATAAATCTGCTCGTAACTGATGAGAAAGGTTTCCAGATCCAGCGACCTCAGAGAACGGTAAAGCTGTTTTTGGCCTTTTGTCCAGATGATAATCAATGTCAAAGGCACGGCGGCGAGGATAAGAGACCAATAGGCGCCATGGGGTATTTTGCTGAGTGTTGATACGAAAAAGATAAAAGCGATACAAGTGACGATGACAGCGATAAACTGTTTCCATTTCAGTTTTTTAATCTGGGAAAACACTAAAATCATCATCAAACCGGTAATGGTCATCGAGCCTGTTACCGCCATGCCGTACGCGGCGGCGAGGTATTCCGATTTTTTGAATATCAATATCATTAAAATAACTGCGCAGAACAAAAACCAGTTAACAACCGGAATATGAATCTGTGATTTAATACGGCTCGATGTGTATTCGACTTTCATCAGAGGCAGCAGCCTTGTCGTGAGCCCCTGGTAAACAACAGAGAAAGTTCCGCTGATTATCGCCTGCGAAGCAATGACGGTTGCCATAACAGTGAGCAGGAGAAAAGGAATGTAAAGATAAGGCGCCTGATGCTGGACCATGCCGAAGAGCAGATACTTTATATCCGGATGCTGAATGGCAAAAATACCCTGTCCCATGTAATTGAGGAGGAGGGCGGCGAAAACAAAATACCAGGCGTTCAGAATTGGTTTCTTGCCCAGGTGTCCCATATCGGCATACAGAGCCTCCCCCCCGGTGGCGCAAAGAATAACCTCGGAAAGAACAAAAAATCCCGCGAGTCCGTTTTCCGTCAGGAATTGGAAAGCATAATAGGGATTAACGGCTTTCAGTATGTGCGGCATGGTGACGACAGACGCCAATCCCGTTGCGGCAAGACAGATAAACCAGATCAGCATCACCGGGCCGAAGATTCGGGCGACTTTATCCGTTCCCCGGGATTGAAAGGCAAAAAGCCCGATGGCAATTACTACGGCAATCAGAATCAGAATTTCCAGCCCCAGGTTTTCCAGGCCGGGAACAAGCAGAATTCCTTCCACCGCGGACATGATTGTAATAGCGGGAGTTATTACTCCATCGCCCAGCAGCAGAGATACGCCGATAAAGGCCAGAAAGCCGGCGAAAGCCAGTTTGCGGCCTGGCTTGAGCATCCTGGTCAGAATTTCCCGCAGCATTATTTCTCCGCCCTGTCCTTTATAGGAAAGGCTCATGGCGAGCCAGGCATATTCGACTGTAACCAGAATGAGCATTGTCCAGACAACAAGAGAAAGGATGCCGAGAACGCTTTGCTCCGTTCGCGGGGTAAGGGCAAAGACAACGGTCAGGGTGTAGATGGGGCTGGTGCCGATGTCGCCGAACACAATGCCCATCGAGCGAATGACACCACTCCAGAAAGAATCGGGATTGCTATTATTCACAAATATCCTCACCGCAAAATTCGCGTATCAATATCACCGAAAAATGGACTAGTCAAGACCGGCAACTGTGTCTTGGGGGGTGGGGTGGCGGCAGGGCTGAGTAAAAAATTGTTTGTATTCCAACAGGTTTCATTCAACTATCCTTTATCTGTTGAAAGTTGCCATTAACACAAAAAAATAAACATGACGATAGCACTGATTTGGGAAATTTACAGATTGTATATTCGGCAATAAGACAACTGATATAAGGTGCCGAAAAGAAATAATGTACTTCTTCCCTTCTTCAATTTCCCGGCTTAACTTTCCTCATGAACTCGCCCGATGTCATAATTTGGAAAAGGGGATAAAGCGGGTTCTTGCGATAAAGTTTCAAGGTCGTTTCGTGTATCTCTTTGGTGAAGGCAGCACAGCAGTCTTCAAGAATGCAAACCTGAAAATCATTCGCCAGGGCATCAAGGGCGGTGCTGAGAACGCACCAGTGAGTGCTAATTCCGCATATGACAACCATGTCCACCCCATGCAACCTGAGAATCTGATCCATGTCCGTCTTGTAGAAAGCGCTGAACCTTCGTTTGGGACTGTAAATATCAGAAGCCGTTTGAACCAGGAGATCCGTAACCTCCGCATCGGGCGTCCCCCGTATGGATCGTTCTTTCATCTTTCCCCGGAAAATAAAATCTCCCTTCAAAAAACTGTCCATGGAGAAAATTACCGGGATGGAAATACTTCTGGCGAATTCCGTGAGATGGTTGATGACGGGACAAATATCGCGGGCAAAAGGGGTAATAGGTAATCCCGGTTCAACCTCCAGAGAGTCCTTCAGCATATCGACAATAACAATAGCAGGCTTCATTTAATAATCTTTCCGACAATATTGAATATGCCTTTTGGCCAAGTTACCACCCTAATTATTTTCCACAGGTTTTAATCTCAATATTTTCCAGGTATTGAAGCATCGCATTAATATGTGTGTTCAGCAGCGTTTTTGATTTGCTCGCTGAATGAAACACTGAAGTTCCTATTATGCTGGAAAAAATCATGGCGGCAACATGTTCAGTAGAAACATCCGAGCGAATTTCCCCTTTTTCTTTTGCGCGTTCCAGTAAATCTGCTGTTAATCTTCTTGCTTGTGTAAATCCTTCAGCCAAATCTGAATAACGGGGAAAATCTTCGTTCAACTCGACGGCGAGTGTTACAAATATGCAGCCGCCCGGAAAGTGCTCAACGTCCTTCAAATAACGATTTTTGAAATTCATGATGATTTTCTTAACTTTATCAATCTCCCGGGTTTCTTTATTAATATTGTGCAGCATCTGAAATCGCCAGACCTTCCGCGCCTCAGTCAGAATTGAATCAAAAATTTTTTCTTTGCTTTTAAAGTAATTATAGAATGCTCCTTTGGAGAGATTGGTGGCCTTCAGGATATCGTTGAGAGAAGTGTCGTGAAAACCTTTAAGAGAAACAATTTTCATGGTTTCGCTCACTATGAGCTCACGAGAATTACTGCCCCGCCGTTCAGTCTTCATATCGTATTGATTGCCTCCTTATAGATATATATCAAATAGTTGATAGAGTCAGATATTGAAATATCAGATTACTCCCTTAAGCCGCACGGGCTTTTACTCTGTAAACTTTCTCCTACGCTGCGCAGTCTTGACTTTAAAGTTACACCAGATATGCCACAACTTAAATGACTCTCTGAAGTATACTCGCAATTTATTGAAATTCAAATTATTTTTTTGAACCAGGCTGAGGATTGTAAAGATTATCCGGAATCAGCTGTTGAATTATCTAAATTACGGGTATAAATGGCCGAGCAGTTCCGCTAATTGGCGGAACTGAAGTTCCCAAAACAAAGATATGCTGCCGTACTCTGACAGATGAAGCTATCTTTGTTCAACGACAGACGCGATCACTTGCTTTTCACCTCAACTTCAAATGAAGGTCAATGATTTACCCCCTTAGACGCGATCACTTGCTTTTCACCTCAACTTCAAATGAAGGTCAATGATTTACCCCCTTTTTTGCGGTAACAAGTTAATAAGTTGACAGCGTTCCGCTATTCGCAATTAATTTTTTTATGATGGCTGACACAGACAGCAAACAATGATATATTTGCATCAATGGACAGCAAACTTTTTTCCCCCATCATAATATTGCTCTTGTCTTTTTGCTTGAGCGCTTGCTCGCCCGGCATCAGGCCGGCCTATGTCGTGCCGGAGAAAAATAAGGATGCGCCAGCAACAAAAGCAGCAGCATCGCCCGGTGAGAATCCGGAGACGGGTGAAAGTGAAAAGCCGGATACCCTTAAATCGCGTTTGCTGAACATCAGTATTCGGACACGCTTCTCCAGCACTGATGTGATAGGCAAAGTGGCGGCCGAGGAATTCTGGGAACACTCTGCGGCGGCAAACTTCCGGCTGCCCTGGGAGCGGTATTCTCAGTCAGGCTGGGGAGTGGGCACAAGACTGATGGCCAGCGCCGGCGTCCTTTACGGTTCCGGGGATACCGCACTGGTTGTTTCTCTCATTCCGTTGATTGCTTTCGGCAGTAAAGATGGCCGCTTCTCGGTTGATCTGGGAGCCGGCGGGGCACTGCTGAGCCGGCAGCGCTTTGGGATACAAGACTATGGAGGATTGTTCCAGTTTGCCCTGACCGCCGGCGCCAGTGTTCCAATTTATAAAACAATCGGGCTTGGCTACCGTTTTATGCACTATTCTGATGCCGCAATCTACGGGCCTCATAATACGGGGGTGGATTTTCACATGCTGGAGCTCATCTACCGATTTTGAAGATATGGTTATTGCCCGTTAAATAAACCTTTGCCCATTTTGACAATATCCCGCAATTTTTTGCAGTTCAATTCGTTATCTGAAAGATTATGGAAGTTAACCGTCGCCTGTGCCCCGGCAACCGCTTTTTTCTCTATTCTGGTTTATACAGTTCGTTTTACAAAATCGTTTTTAGCATTATTTTCAGGATTTATAGTTTTTCCCAATACTCCAACAATCACCAACCACATCTCCTAGGCGATAGTATTTGACGCTGTTCATATCAAAGAGCAGTGGATCAACTTTTTTGATATCTATCTTCCCGTTATTCAGGGCTGAATCATCGGCATAGGTGGCCACTATTTCACCGATAAACACCTCATGGAGTTCCGTATCGTAAATATCTTTCAGCCGGCACTCCATCGAAAGCGGAGCCTGCGTGATGATGGGCGCCGTTTTCAATTCGCCGAAATAATGCTCGAAAACGGATGATTTATCCACCTTCTTGCCGGAGACAAGCCCGATATAATCCACCGCGACAACATCTTTTTGCGAAAGCAGATTGACACTGAAAGTCTTGTTCTGCTTAATCCCGGCATTGGTGTAATGGACTTTGTTAAGCCCGATGGAAATCAGGTGATTCCGCACGGCATTGAAAATGCCGACATGAGCGATATTAATAAAGTTGACCTTATTGTCGACGGTTGCCCCTACGATGGTCACCGGCATGGGATATAAAACATTCATGTTTCCTATTTTCTGTTTCATTTTCTTCTCCATTTATTATGAGATGTTGTATCTTTTTTGTCCAAGGCTCTGAAAGAAATATTGTAATTATAACTCTTGAGTAAAAATTATCCAGAGTTTATTTTGTGCCAGATGTTAATTGCCGTTTGAGATAAATATTTGCATTTTGGAGATTATTGTATTAATCATTTCCCGGGGTGCCGGTATAAGTCCGGTTTCAAATCGAAGATGATATCGAGGCGGCAAGAAGGAGGCGACGAGGCGTATTTATGTATACGTTGAGGAAGCCGACTACGAAGCCAACAAAGATAGCGCTTTGATTTGAAATTGGCGGCGGCTGAGATCATACCCTTTGTACCTGACCCGGACAATGCCGGCGTAGGGATTGGAAAAGCTTCGCATCATTTCGCCATATCCTTACGAGAGAAGGATATGGCTTTTTAATGAGACTCGAATTGTGCGAGCGCAGCGTAGCAGAATTCGTAATTCGTAATGAGACTTCAATTTCAAAAACGCAGCGCATAACCTAAAGTTCACACGTTGAAATTGGTAAGCCGAATTATCCCGCAGTAATGCGGGGAACTATCCCCGGAGCGAAGCGGAGCGGGGGTAGTTATACTATATGCGGGCGCGGCGATCTCCTGATATGAAAGAGTCCTCATTCCGGTATGATAAAAATTTGCAATGACAACTTTATTGCTTACTATTAATTCGGCAATTAAATAGTTGAAAAAATTGCATCATCGGTAATTGATTTCCATCCGGTTGGTTTGGCGCCGCCGGAAATATTTTGGGATAAATCTAAGGCTTGCTTCCGACGATTCCAAAACTCGTCCGCCTTTTGCGGACTCAGACACTTGGAATCGCTTGCCTTCAGCTTCGCCTTGATTTATTTGCCAAAATATTCCCTGATTGGCCACGCCAAACCAACCGGATGGGAAAATGATTTTACATATATAATGGCCGGAGCATATAGACGTAGATGGCAAAACAAATAATTATCATCAGCGGGGGCAGGTTAGGAGAGGCCGCTTTTTATCAAAAGCGTCTGGCCGGGATGCTGAATTTTCTTGTTGTCTGCTGCGACGGCGGCGTTCGCCATTTGGATAAGCTCAACATTAAACCGGACGTGATTATCGGCGATATGGATTCTGTCAGCCGCGTTGAACTGGAAAAAAGAGAGGAGGCGGGAGCCCAGATAAAGCGCTATCCGCGGGAGAAGGACGCCAGCGACACGCAGCTGGCTCTGGCTTACGCTCTATCTTTAAAGCCCGACGCCATGGAAATCTGGGGGGCGCTGGGCGGGAGAATTGATCATGCTCTGGCGAATGTATTTTTGCTGGATTGGGCGGATAAAAAGGGTGCGACGGCTAAATTAATTGATGAATACTGCGAAGTATTTCTGGTGAAAAAAGAAGCCGTTTTCCATAATGCGGAGGGGCAGACTGTTTCGATTTTTGCTCTCGATGAAAAAGCCGCAGGAGTATCGCTCAGCGGTTTTCAGTATCATCTTGATAATGAAACTCTGGCGGCTGACAGTTCTCATGGCATCAGTAACTTTATTATTGACTCTCCCGCGACGATAACAGTTCAGGCAGGCAAACTGCTCGTAATTCATTACTGGCAGCAGGATATTTTTCCGGAGGCGGATTAATGAGACTCGAATTACGCAAGTATAGCGAAGCGGAATTCGTAAGTCGTAATGAGTCCCAGATTTCAGAAACGTAGTGCGCTGAAATCTGCAGGACGAATTATCCAATTCCGATGTATCGGAATTGGGAATTATCCCCGAGGCGAAGCCGAGTGGGATTAATTTTGGGTGTATATTATGAGTTCAGATTATTATGACGCTTGTTAAAGTTTTATGCATCGGCGGTTCGGATACCAGCGGCGGCGCGGGGATTCAGGCGGATTTAAAAGCAGTTAACGCCTGCGGCGCCTGGGGAATGAGCGTGATTACGGCGGTAACGGCGCAAAACACCAAAGGAGTGCAGGGTGTCTTTGCCGTTTCCGCCGAATTTGTCGGGAAACAAATAGATGCTATCATGAGCGACATTGGCGCAGATGCGGTCAAAACAGGCATGCTGCTCAATGCCGATATTGTGGCGATGGTTGCCGATAAGATTAAGCAGTACGGCATGGAAAAATTGATTGTTGACCCAGTGATAGTGGCCAAAGGCGGCAGATATTTATTGCAGACCAAAGCAAGGCAAACGCTGGTGAAAAAGTTATTACCGCTGGCTTTGCTTGTGACGCCCAATATCCCGGAAGCCGAAATCCTGGCCGTAATGGAGATAAAAACAATCGCTGCGATGAAGAAGGCGGCGAAAGTAATTCAGGACTGCGGCGCAAAAAATGTTTTAATTAAAGGCGGCCATCTGCCGCTCAAAAAAGAGGCAATTGATATTCTCTATGACGGCCGGGAATTTTATGAATTTTATGCGCCAAGAATAAATACGCCGCATACCCACGGTACCGGTTGCACCTATGCTTCGGCAATAGCAGCACGCCTCGCCCGCGGGGAAGAAATCGCGGAAGCAGTATTTGCGGCCAAAGAACTGGTCACAGCAGCAATTAAAAATTCCGTCCAACTGGGAACAGGGCATGGCTCGGTTAATATATTAGGGGATTTAATAAAAAGTAAGAGGTAAAGAAATGACACAACTAGAACAAGCCCGTAAGGGGAAAATATCAGAGGAAATGAAAATATGCGCTGCGGTGGAAAATGTTTCGCCGGAATTTATACGCGACGGTATAGCTGCCGGGACGATCGTTATTTGCCGCAATGTGAATCACAGAAAGATTAAACCGCTGGCCATCGGCGCGGGGCTCAAAACAAAAGTAAATGCGAATATCGGGACATCAAAAGATCATATGGATATTGAGATGGAATTAGCCAAGCTGAAGATTGCCGAAGAAGCCGGAGCGGATGCGGTGATGGATCTTTCCACGGGCGGCAATCTGGCGGCAATTCGTAAAGCCATTATGGAAAAGGCAACAGCGGCCATTGGCACCGTGCCGATTTATCAGGCGGCCTGCAAAGTTCTGCAGGAAAAGAAGGCGATATCCGAAATGACGGCGGATGATATATTCAACGTCATTGAAGAAAACGGTAAAGACGGTGTTGATTTCATTACCGTGCATTGTGGTGTGACGCGTGCGAGCGTGGCGGCGCTGGAAGAGCAGGGAAGAATCCTGGGGATTGTCAGCCGCGGCGGTTCCATGACCGCCAACTGGATGGCCTGCAACAATTCGGAAAATCCGCTCTATGAACAGTATGACCGGCTTTTGGAAATTGCCCGGCGCTATGACATGGTTCTGAGTCTCGGCGACGGATTGCGCCCCGGCGCTATAGCGGATGCCACGGACAGAGGGCAATTGCAGGAATTAATCATACTGGGAGAATTGGCAAAAAGGGCGCGGGCTGTCGGCGTTCAGGTAATGATTGAAGGCCCCGGCCATGTTCCCATTAAAGATATTGAAGCTAATATCAAATTGCAAAAAAAGATTTGTGAAGGCGCGCCGTTTTATGTGCTGGGGCCGTTGCCCACGGATATCGCGCCGGGCTATGACCATATTACATCAGCCATCGGCGGAGCGATTGCCGGGGCTGCCGGAGCCGATTTCCTCTGTTATGTCACTCCAGCGGAGCATTTGCGCCTGCCTTCCCTTAACGATGTTCGCGAAGGTGTGATTGCGGCGCGGATTGCCGCGCATATTGCCGACATCGCCAAGGGAATCAGTGGTGCGATGAAGAGAGATATTAAAATGTCCCAATGCCGGAAAAAATTTGACTGGCAAGGTCAGGTGAATGTGGCAATTGATCCGGAAAAAGCCAAAGAATTGCTGGAGAAAAGTAAAAGCGCGCATGACGAAGGGTGTACGATGTGCGGGGAATTCTGCGCGATAAAATTAGGTAAAAGGTGACACAATTTCGCTTGTAATTGCCGCTTTGCAAGTGGTAGTTAATTACAGGGTTGGAAACTTGTTTACCAGAAAAACCTTGTCAGCGGCTAACTTTGTTGGCATCGTTACCGGCTTCCTCCTCTTATCGGGAGTGTACCGGTGAAACTTACTCATTGCCGCCTAGTCATTCTTCGCAAGCGAAGCGGCATTAACAGATCCGGAAAGGAGAAAAAATGATTGCTGTAATCGCGACGGTTAATTGCAAAGAAGGAAAAAGAGACGCTTATCTGGCGGAATTGCGCAAAATTATTCCTCTGGTACGCAAAGAAGAAGGCAATATTGAATATGCGCCCTACAGTGATTTGCCATCGGGAATTCCGGTGCAGCCGCCGCTGCGGCCGGATGTGGCAGTATTAATCGAGAAATGGGAAAGCCTGGACGCGCTGAAGAAGCATTTGACAGCACCGCATATGGCTCCCTATCGTCAGGCGACAAAAGATATTGTGGTGTCCATGCAGGTGCAGGTTCTGAATCCGGCCTAAAATAAGCAGCGGAAGAAATTACGGAAAAGATGGCAGGTTCCGCTGCGGCGGGACTTGCAGCGATGAAATAATAATGAACCAATGAAAAACGGAAAAATCAATCGGACAGCAACAATGCCGGTGCGGGCGGCAAGTTTTCTGGGGCCGGCGCTGCTGCCCAATCAGGATGCCCAGTGGTCGGAGGCCTTGCTGCCTTTAAATGTTGATAATCTTGTTTTGCAAATCATGGGGCAGCCGGTGCGCCGCGCCGGACGTTTTATCAAGGTGGTGTGCTGCGGAGCGCTGGCTTGCCTGCAGAGTGTGCCGCCGGAAGATTTGCAGGATAAGAAAATCGGGATATTTCCGGCCACCGGTCTTGGTAATGTTGATGAAATACTGCCTTTCATTACCCAGGTATTCAAACATGAAGGCGGCTTCCCCAGCCCCAATCAGTTTGCCAATTCCGTGAGCAATGCCGCCGCCTTTTTTCTGGCTAAGATATGCGGAGTCCAGGGAGTTGTCCTGACAATCTCTCAGGAGGAAATTTCTTTTGAGTCGGCGCTGTGGCTCGCGCAGAGTTATCTGGAACAAGGTGAAATAGAGCTGGCGCTGGTTGGCGGCTGTGATGTCTTTACTCCTTCCGTTGCCGATTATCGCGAGCGGATGAATTTGTCCGCCGCTGATTCACGGATGCTGCCGGCCGGTGAAGGCAGCTCGTGGCTTTTGCTGGGCGGCGATAAGGAAAAGAGTTTAGGAAATATTTTAGCCGTAGATTTCAGCAATGAACTGACAGCGCCCGATTGTTTTGCCGCCAATGAGCAGATATTGCGTGTTTGCGACAATTTCAGTTTACGGACGACGATTAATTGCGGTTTGTCGCAGCAGAGTATCCGGCGCCGTCTTTTGCCCGGTTTCCGCCTGACTGGCGCATTGAGTCCTATCTGGGAACAACACGGCTGGTACAGGGAAGATTATCTTCCACACTGCGGCATTCATCCCACGGCGGCGGCTTTCGGGCTGGCACGCGCTCTGCTGTCGGTGGAGCCGGCGCTTTATCTGCATTATAATTGCCACGCTGCGGGGAAACTGGCAGTTGTGGCGGCCGCAAAGTGAACTTCAAAATAATATTCCCTCTCCCTCGACGGGAGAGGGAAAGGGTGAGGGTGAAAATGTTTTTGTAACCCCTCCCCTCAATCCCCTCCCACAAGTGGCGGGGAAGTTATCAGGTGGCATATTTAAAGAAATAACATGATTTCATCAGCACAGAAAAAACGCGTCGTTCTTGTTCATCCGCGCGGGTTTAACTGTTTTTCCGGCACGGCCGAGTTATTTGAAAAAAGATGGTTTTTTTAGTAATATGACGTATATATTATTAAAACATTATAATTGTTGGTTCAGTATCAGACTGGATGGATTGTATGGAATTAGATCCGTTGCTGGCTCAGGAGATTATCAAAAGTATAGATGCCTTAGCGGTATGTGATACCGAGGGGCGTTACATCTATGTTAACCAGGGTTGGGTAGAATGGCTGGGGATACGTCCGGAAGATGTTATGGGCAAATACGTAAGAGATGTTGTGAAAGATACCAAAATCGATATTGTCCTGAGAACGAAACAGCCTGTGGTAGGCGAGATCCTTATGACAAGCAAGGATAATCCCCATGTCGAGGAAACAACAATTGTCAATTATTATCCGATATTCAGGGAAGGAAAGTTCGTTGCCGCTATCGGCTTCATCATTGTCAAAAGCACCAATCTGGCTTTAAGCTTAAGGAAGAGGCTGTCGCATCTTGACAAGGAAGTTAAATTATTAAAGGGCGAACTGCATAAATTACAGGGATCGCGCTACAATATCGATAACATCATCGGCGATAGTCCGCCCATGAGAAGAATGAAAAAACAAATTTTTCAGGCCGCACGGTCCAACTCGACAGTTCTCGTTGATGGAGAAACCGGCACGGGGAAAGAGTTAGTTGCCCACGCCATTCATAATGCCAGCCAGCGTAACGCCTCCAGCTTTATCAAAATCAATTGTGCGGCAATTCCCGCCGACCTGCTCGAAGCCGAACTGTTTGGCTATGAAGGAGGAGCGTTTACCGGAGCCATCAGGTCAGGGAGGCAGGGCAAATTTGAAATGGCCGATAAGGGCAGCCTGTTCCTGGATGAAATTAACCAACTGCCCCTGGCTTTGCAGCCCAAGCTGCTCAGAGTGCTGCAGGAACGGGAAGTGGACAGGATCGGCGGCAGGGCGAGTCTGCAGGTCGATGTTCGGGTTATTGTCGCCACTAACGTGGCTTTGGATAAGCTGGTTGAAGAACAAAAATTCCGTAGTGACTTGTTTTACCGGCTGAATGTCATGTCAATCACTGTCCCGCCTCTCCGGGAGAGGAAAGAAGATTTGCCACTGCTCATTGTCGAGTTAACCAACAGACTCAACCGCCAGCTGGGAGTTGATGTGAAAGGTGTAACGCCGGAAGTGCTTAAATTGTTTGCAGAGTATGATTGGCCGGGAAACGTGCGTGAACTCCAGAACGTTTTGGAACGGGCAATGAATATTGCCTGGAGAGGCACTTTGGAATTGAAGCACTTTGATTGGTTTATCAAAAACCGGCTAATACCTGTTGCGGCAGTTGCCAATGAGTCAACTGCGAACAGTTCCCTCAAGGAAATTAAAAATGCAAGTGAAAAGGCAGCTCTCGATGAAGCCCTGAGGAGTTGCGGTAATAATAAGACACATGCCGCGAGGAAGCTGAAAATTTCCCGCACGATGATCTACAAAAAAATGCGTCACTTCGGCATGTCATGTAAATAATTGTTTACAGTTAACAAAAGTTTACGCCAAGATTACATGAAAACAGGCGTAATTTGTAAACTTTATTATACACAACAAATTTCCCGCATCAATCAGATTAGAACCTTGATTTTGCAATATATTGAAATAATGACGTTATTTTACGATAAGCTTTAGTTGGCAATCCTGGCATATGATTTGCTCTTATTGGTAGACGTGTTTGTCTGGGGAAATGAAGAGTGTCAAATGGTAATTTGACATAACACAATTTAGGAACTATTTTTTGCATAGGGAGCTAGCAGACATGTCGCAATGGCTTATCCGACCGTTAGTTTTTGGTGCTATCGAAGTTAAAAAAGATCAATTAACTGCCGGTCTGGATATTGGATTGCCGTTGCAGGTTCCGTATCTGGGCTTTTACTTGACGGAAGGCAATCGTAAAGTTCTCTGCGATACGGGCATTAATGCCAAATATATTATTGATGGGAAGGCCTGGGCGGGCAGCCCTGCCGAAGGCGGAGAAAAATGGGTACTGCAGGCGCTGGCCGCAGAGGGTTTAACCCCGGATGAAATAGATACCGTAATTTACTCCCATCTTCATAACGACCATGCCGGCAACTGCCATCTTTTTCCGCACGCCCGCCACGTTTTTCAGGATGCCGAGTGGAAAGAATTGCTCGATCCGCTGCCGTCAATGATGATCAGAGGGGATTTTGACCAAAGCCTGATTCCCGAAATGAAAAGCCTCAACTGTCAAAGAATAGTCGGAGATGTCGAATTATTCGATGGTTTGTCTCTTATCCTGACACCCGGCCATACGGCGGGCAGCCAGTGCCTGCTTGTATCAACCCGGCAAGGTGTTTATATTATCGCCGGTGATACTGTTCATGTTTTACCCATTGCTTTTCCGGCCATGAAGGAAATGACTCTGATGGATGGCTCTCGTCTGAAAATTACCCCGGCGCCGAAACACTGGGGGGCGGCAGTGCCGTCCAGCCTGGTATATGATCATTATGCGTGGTACCGCTCAGTTTATCGTATTCAGTCATTACTGAGAAGCCCGGAGTATCTTATCGCCGGGCATGAGCCTTCAATTGTCGGCAAGGTTTTTGGTTGATGTCTGTTAGTAGTTGCTGAATCATTAAAAGAGGAGGCGCCTGCAGATGGAAAAACGTTTTGTAGATCTTAGTATCGCCATAGAAGCTGATTTGCCTTGTGATCCTCCCATGATGATTCCCCGGATTGATTACGTCGATCATGTCCGCGGGGCTGCCCAGATGATGGATTTTTTTCCGGGTCTCAGCCGGGAGCAACTTCCCGGAGGACTGGGCTGGTCAATTGAAACACTGACGCTGACATCGCACAGTGGAACTCACCTCGATGCCCCTTATCACTATCACCCCACCCAGGATAAAGGAAAGCCTGCCCTTACAATTGATGAGATTCCCCTCGAGTGGTGCATGAGCGACGGAGTTATTCTGGATTTTCGTCATAAGGACGATGGCGAACGGATTACCGCGGCAGACGTGGAAAAGGAATTGGATAAAATCGGCTATCAGCTCAAGCCCCTCGACATTGTCCTTGTTCAGACCGGAGCCGATGCCGCCTGGGGAACGCCGCAATACCTGGTCAAGGGGCCCGGCATGACCCGGGAGAGCACCCTGTATCTCACCGAAAGGGGCATCCGGGTTGTCGGTATTGACGCCTGGAGCTGGGACCGTCCGTTGCCGTTTCTGGCCAGAGAGTTCAGGGAAAAAGGCAATCCCGAAGTTATCTGGGAAGCGCACTTTGCGGGAATTGATATCGGGTACTGTCACATGGAAAAAATGGCAAACCTGGCTGCCATCGGCAGATCCTATGGCTTTACGGTCTGCTGTTTTCCTGTAAAAATTAAAGGTGCATCCGCCGGCTGGTGCCGTCCGGTTGCTATCGTTAATCCATAAATCAAGGAGTAAATACAATGTCAAGAAAAGCAATTTTTACTGCGGCCATTACGGGAGGAATTCATACACCCACGATGACCCCTTATCTGCCGATTACACCGAAGCAGATTGCTGATGAAACAGTCAGGGCCTGGGAGGCCGGAGCATCCGTTGCCCATATCCATGTGAGAAACCCCGAAACAGGTCAGCCGGCTTCATCACTGGAGCTTTACCGCGAAGTCATCACCGATATAAAATCTCGTTGTGACATCGTTCTTTGCATAACGACAGGCGGTGGGCTTGGCATGTCCACAGAACAGCGTGTGGCGGTGCTTCCCGCGTTCGAACCCGAACTGGGATCATTTAATTTCGGATCAATCAACGTAGCTTTGTTCCCTCTGCTGTCTAAATACAGCGATTTTAAATTTCCCTGGGAGCCGGCTTATCTTGCCATGACGGAAGATTATATTTTCCCCAATACATTTAAGAGCCTCAGGGAGTTTTCGGCGGTTTTTGAAAAGTATGGAACGAAGCCGGAAATCGAAATCTATGATGTGGCTATGATCAACAATCTGGCTTACATGATTGAAAAAGGACACATTAAGAAACCCGTCTATCTCCAGTTTGTCATGGGCCTGTTGGGTGGCATCCCCGCCACAATCGAGAATCTGATGTTTCTTTACAAAACCGCGAAAGAAACAATCGGAGATTTTGTCTGGTCGGTCTGTGCTGCGGGTAAAAATCAATTAAATATGGGCACGGCCGCTCTTTTGCTGGGCGGAAACGTTAGGGTAGGCATGGAAGACAGCCTTTATGCGGGCAAGGGAACTTTGGCCAAAAGCAATGCCGAACAGGTGGAAAACATTGTGCGGATTGCACGTCTGCTGGGTGTTGAACCCACAACTCCTGACGAGACCAGAAAGATATTGGGACTCAAAGGGCTGGACAAAGTAAAATATTAATTGCTACGGGAGAGTTAAGAAAATGATCGGCAATATAGAAATAATTGATTTGAGTGTGCCTACGGAGGAGAGCCCGAGCGAGGCGCTTTCTCTCAAGGTAATCCATCAGTCACATAAGGAAACAGCCCCTGTTCTGGCAAAATTTTTCGGCTGCGAAGAGAAGGATCTCCGGGATGGCCTGGGCTATGCCAATGACAGTGTGGAAATGATATCCCATTCCGGCACCCATCTTGATGCCCCCTGGCATTATGCTCCCCGGAGCGAGGGAAAAAAAGCTAAAACTATTGATGAGATTCCCCTTACGTGGTGTTACAGCGACGGCGTGGTTCTGGATTTCCGGCAAAAGCAACGAGGAGCAGTCATTACCAGCGAGGATTTGCAAAAGGAACTGGAGCGCATTGGTTATAAGTTAAAACCGTTCGACATTGTTCTTATTATGACGGGCGCCGATAAATTTTGGGGAAAAGCTGAATACTTTGATGCGGGTTGCGGTATGGGCAGGGAATCAACGCTCTGGCTTGTGGAAAAAGGCATCCGGGTTATGGGGATTGATTCCTGGGGATGGGACAGGCCTTTCTGGGCAATCAAAAAGGCTTTTGCCGAGACGGGAGACCGGAAAATTCTGTGGGAGGCTCATCTGGCAGGCATTGAACGGGAATATTGCCATCTGGAAAAGCTGGCTAATCTGGATAAGCTGCCCCGACCGTTCGGTTTTAAGATTGCCTGTTTCCCCGTGAAACTTACCGGAGGCAGCGCCGGCTGGTGCCGGGCAGTGGCCATAATGGATAAATAAAATTTGAGGCGCAAATGGATTCAACAGAAAATGTAATTTTAAGCGGCAAAAAAATAACCAAGCGTTTCGGCGGCCTGACGGCTTTGTCTGAGGTTGATTTCGATGTCCGGCGCGGCGAGATCGTCGGGCTTATCGGACCAAACGGTTCGGGAAAGACGACGCTCTTTAATGTCATCTCCGGTATTTACGATCCCGAAAACGGTGATTTGTTTTTCGGGAACCGGAAAATAACATCCATGTCGCCTCATAAGCGGGCGTGTTTGGGTATCGGCCGCACTTTTCAGATTGTCCGGCCTCTCGCCGGCCTGAATCTTATCGAAAATGTCGCCACAGGAGTTCTTTACGGCCGCGAAAAAAAGACAGGCGCCCGGGAAGCAAGGGAAAGAGCATTGGAAATTCTATCCTTTACCGGTTTGAGTGACCGGGCCAGCAAGCTTCCCGGTGAATTGATTCTGGAAGACCGCAAGCGCCTGGAAATTGCCCGCGCGCTTGCCCTCCATCCGGAGCTTTTGCTGCTCGACGAGGTCTTTGCCGGTCTGAACAAAACAGAAATCGGCGCTGCCATTGATCTGACTTTCCGGATCAGAGAGGAATACGGCACAACTATTTTTATGATTGAGCATGTGATGAAGGCAATAATGAGCACCTGCAGCCGCATCATAGTGCTTAATTTCGGGATAAAACTGACCGAAGGATCGCCGGATGAAGTTGCCAATCATCCTGAGGTAATTTCCGCTTATTTGGGGGGCGCCTATGCTAAGTGTTGAAAACCTGACAGTCTGTTACGGCCAGATGAAGGCCCTGCGCAGTGTATCCATCGAAATTTCCGCAGGCCAGATGGTTGCCCTCATCGGAGCCAACGGTTCGGGTAAGACAACTCTTTTGAACGCCATCTCCGGGCTTGTTCCGATAGAAGAAGGCAGGATTATCTGGGAGGATCAGTCGCTGAATGGCTTTCCTCCCGACAAGTTATGCCGGAAGGGAATTATTCAGGTCCCGGAAGGTCGCAAGCTGTTTCCCAGCATGACGGTGGAAGAAAATCTGATTATGGGAGCTTATCATCCCAACGTCCGTAAAAAGGCGCAGGAATCTCTGCAGAAAGTCTTTTCATCCTTCCCGCGTCTGGCAGACCGTCGCCGCCAGTTTGCCGGCAGCCTCTCCGGCGGGGAACAGCAAATGGTGGCAATGGGACGGGCACTGATGGCCAAACCCCGCCTTCTTATGCTCGACGAACCTTCTCTGGGGCTCTCTCCGAAGGCGGCGGCGGAGATTTTTGAAATAATCAGGGAACTAAACAAAGAGGGAATAACGATTCTGCTGGTATCCCAGGAGGTTATGCAAACCCTGGCAATTACTACTTACGGATATGTCTTGGAAAACGGAGTCCTGGTTTTGCAGGGCGATTGCAAGCAATTGCAGGAAGACCCGAAAGTCAAGACTTCCTATTTAGGAATGTAAACCGAATCATGAAAGCTTGGGAAAGGAGATTTAGTGATGAAAGTAAAAAGGGGTAATTTTTTTTCGTTGCTGGTGATTGCGGCAATCATTTGTAGCTTCACTCTGATGACTCCCGCGGTCGGGTTTAGCGCGGGGAAACCAATTGTTATCGGCGGCTCTTTGCCCCTGACGGGAGCATACGCTGAAACAGGGCAATGGATTGAAAAAGGCATGCGCTTCTGGGCGGATGAAATCAATTCTAAAGGCGGGATGTTGGGCCGCACCGTAGAATTTAAAATCTATGATGACCAGTCCGATGTCGGGAAGGCCGTTACCTTTGCCGAAAAGGCCATTACCGTGGACAAAGTTGACCTGCTCTTTGGCGGTTATCCCGGCACCGCAGCCCGGGCTGTCATGCCCGTGGCGGAAAAACACAAATTTGTATATGTCTCCATGGGAGGCCATATGAAGAGCTTCGAGCAGGGCTATACCTACTCGTTCGGCGCTCCGCCCCTGATGGGTGAGTGGTGGTATGAAGGATTCTTCCATTGGCTGGCGACTGTTCCGGCAGACAAGCGGCCCAAGAGGGCAGCCGTTTACACAATAAATAATCCGGTTGGCCTTTCGTTAATGGACTCTATTAACCGCTGGACGAAGAAACTGAATATCGAAATCGTAATCAATGAGAAGTATAATGCTCCGCTCACCGATGCTACAGCCCTGATAGTTAAGGCCAAGCAGTCGAGATGCGACATCCTTTTTGCCAATGGCTTTTTCCCTGATGGAGTTACGACTATGAAGGCGGCCAAAGCCCTTGGATACAACCCTAAAGCCATTGTGCAGGGAATCGGTTCCGTTGTTCCCGCGTGGGTCAAGGAACTGGGAAAAGACGGTGACTATGTCTTTTCCGGAACCTGTTTGTCCGGACAGCTTAGCTACCCCGGCAATGACAAGCTCAACGCCTATGTCAAGAAGACATACAATCTGAACGAGTATCCTCTTTACTTTGGCTTCGGTTATTCCTGGATGCAGACTCTGGAGCAGGCAGTGGCGGGGGCCAAAGTTCTGGACCAGACTAAGATTCGCGATTGGCTGAAGGCAAATAAAGTAAATACCATTGCCGGACCAATGACCTTTGATAAACGCGGTTTGCCGGAACCGATTAACTTCGGGACGCAGATTATCAATGGCAAGGTCGAATTGATTTCACCGAAAAACGTTCAGACGAAAGAGCCGGTCTATCCGAAACCGGCCTGGGAAAAATAGCATGGACGCTGTTCTTATCTTTCAGTCTCTGATCAGCGGGATTATGATGGGCATGGTCTACGCCCTGCTGGGCGTAGGCTTTTCCCTGACGTGGGGAGTGATGCATGTGATTCACATTTCTCATGGCGCATTCGGGCTTTTGGGCGCATATGCAGCCTACAGCCTCCTGCAGTACTTCGGGGTGGATCCTATTGCTTCGGCGGCAATGTCCGTGCCGCTGCTGTTCCTTATGGCCTGCGGGCTGTATCAACTTCTCATCAGGCCCATCACCAGAGCAAAGAATATTATTATGGCGTCAATGATTCTAACCTTTGGTCTGGCCATCATTCTGGAAAATATCATGGCCCTCATCTGGAAAGCGGATCCACGGGTTCTGACCCCTGCCTATTCCAGCGGCGCCTTAATCGTGGGCCCTTTCTATTTTCAGTATCCTCACCTCGTCGGTTTCGGTCTGTCCCTTGTGGGGATTACGGCTCTTTATCTCTTTCTGAAAAAAACATACACGGGGATGGCTGTAAGGGCAGCCTGGCAACAGCCCGAAGCCGCCAGGCTTTATGGTGTCAACCTGTTTCAGATCAGCATGATCACCTTTGCCCTTGCCGTCTCCACGGCCGGGGCAGGGGGGATCTGTCTGGCTCTCCTTAACTCATTTGAGCCCCATTCGCATAATCTCTGGCTGATCTACCTCTTTCTTGTTGTCATTGTGGGCGGTGTAGGCAATGTCATCGGCACGGCTCTGGCGGGACTGATTATCGGCGTAATCACCGGACTCTCCATGGCCTTTCTACCCTTCCAGTGGGTAAACCTGGTGACCTTCGGCCTTCTCATGGTATTTCTCATTTTCCGACCCCACGGAATCTTTAAGCAGGAGGGGTTATGATGAATAAATACTATCCCGCCGCACTGGCAATTCTCATCATCCTTTTAGCCGCATTCCCTGCCATCGGGCCGGAGGTCTATTATCTTTCTTTCATGTTCTCCGTTTTCATGTATGTCATCCTGGCCTCCTCGTGGAATTTCATCGGCGGCTACGCCGGTTACCTGTCTTTCGGCCATGCCGCTTTCTTCGGCATCGGGGCCTTTGCCACAGCGAAAATGGCGACAGTGTTTCAGTTGCCGCCTCTGCTGACAATGCTGGCCTCTATACCGGCCGGCGGCATAGCCGCATTGATTGCGCTGATTGTCGGCTACCCCTGTCTTAAAATTCGGGGACCATATTTTTCCGTCGTGACCCTCTGTTTTGCCTTTGTTGTAGATCTGGCGGTGAAAAACATCGAGTATCTGGGCGGCGCCGAAGGCCTCTGGATGAAGTTTATGGACCTTCCGGAAAAGACAGCCCGTACCATTATGTATGAAGCCATGCTTCTGCTCATGGTGATTACGCTGGCCGCATCCTGGTTTCTCGGACGTTCCCGCTTCGGCACCGGGCTCACGGCAATTCGTTCCGACGAAGAGGTGGCGGAAACCATGGCTGTCCCTACAGCTATGCTCAAGATCAAGGCTTTTGTTCTCTCGGCATTTTTCCCGGGTGTTGCCGGCGGGCTGTTTGCCTACTATTTGGGCTACATTCACGCCGACGCCGTTTTCAGCATCAACATTTCCATCCTTATTGTTCTGATGGCGATGTTCGGGGGCGGGGGCACCTGGCTGGGGCCAATTATCGGGGCTGTCATTCTTACTGTTGTCAATGAAGGCCTTTCCACCTTTGCCCAGGCGGAAATTGCCCGGATAATCTATGGCGGTCTTTTCATCGTTGTTACAATCTTTATGCCCAACGGCATCATTGATTTCTTCAGGAAAAGGGGGGGCTAAACGTAATTAGTTATCAGGCTTTGACAAACAAAATGGATTTATCAACACCCGGTCTGCGGAATGTTCAATGTTTGTCAATAATAAAAACAGTCGGAGAACTTGCCCGTCCCGTCGGATATTGTAAACAGTTATAACGAGGATATTGCCATGCGATATGATGAATTGATGGAAACCGCTGAAAAAAAAATGAAAGAACAGGGGATCTTTGAACGATGGTCCCTGTACGGAGCAGAAACAGGTTATACCCGGATAACCAATAATGAGTTTTTCAAGACAATCGGATTGAAGCTGCGAACCATTGATTCTACGTCGGCGGATACACACGCCGTTCTTTTTGGTCAAAAACTGTCCACCCCGATTATAGCCGGGGCCATGTCGAATCCGGGTATTAAAGAAATGCCGGCTCCACTTCAATGCTGGGCAAAAGGAATGAAGGAAGCAGGGTCCATGATGGGTGTCGGGATTACGAGCGCGGATGCTTTTGCCGAAGTCATGAAAATCGGCGTCCCCACATATCGCATATCAAAACCATTTAAGGATCGCCAAAAAGTAGTTGGTGAAATGAAAGAAGCGGAAAAATTGGGCGCTGTAGCCGTGGGCACCGATATAGATTTCGGATTGGGAAACAAAGTTGGTTATAAGCCATTTTATACCAACGAGATGGCCCCTTTCTCCTGTGAAGAACTGACCGAACTTCGCAAGGAAACCAAACTGCCATTTATTGTCAAAGGCATTCTTCACGAGGATGATGCGGAAAAGGCGTTGAAGATCGGCGCTGATGCTATTGTTTTATCCAATCACCGCGCCATGGTTTTGGATTATTGCGTTCATCCTCTGGAAGTTCTTCCCCGAATTCGTGAGGTCGCAGGCAAGAAAATAACGATTCTGGTTGACGGCGGCTTCATGCTGGGCAGCAATGTCCTGAAGGCATTGGCTCTCGGGGCCGACGGCGTTCTTGTAGGCCAGGCCATTTTATGTGGTGCTGTTGCCAACGAAGCCCAGGGTGTAACCGATATGATAACAGAAATGACAGGCCAGTTGCAGAGGGCCATGATGCTGACCGGTTGTCCTGATTTGAACTCCATAGAAGAATTCATACTGCATAAGAGAAATTATGTGCTGTGACATCGGATAATCAAAGGGGTTAAGAGAGCTTTGTCAGCTTTTACGCTTATTACATGCCTGTTGAAGTTGTTCGCAAAAAAATTGAGATGTAATATTGAAAAATCAGCACTAAGGCAATTTAACCGGCATTGAGAAAATTTTGGCTGGCGGCAACGTTTTTTTCTCTCTTTGTATTCTCTCTGCTATTCATGATTACAGAATATCCTGAGCCTTTTTCCGTAAACCGTGCGGACATCGCTGCAGCAATCCATGACTTATATTGACAATATCTTAAAATACGATATAAATTAAAACCGGCAATTAAGAACGCATTTTCCTCCCTTTTACAAACGGCAATCAGTATTTTCCGTAGTGAGAGTTTAAATGCTAATACGCAGATCAGGGTGAATCCAGAAGACAGAATTTTATGATTTCATCAGCACAGAAAAAACGCATTGTCCTTGTCCATCCCCGCGGGTTTAACTGGTTCCCCGGAAAGACGGATATTACCGATATTGCCAATCGCATGGTGCCGCAGGGCTTGCTCTCTATTGCCGCCTATCTGATTAAAGAGGGGCATGATGTATCTGTTTATGACTGCCTCGGCCCGCAGGCGCCGATTAATCTTGCGGAACAGGTTAAGGCCATTCTGGCCGGCAAGCCGGAAATTGTCGGCTTTTCGGCGACTACTTCTTCTTTTCCCGACGCCGCCGATCTGGCGCAAAAAATCAAAGATTATTCTTCCGCTATCGTTACTGTCTGCGGCGGCGTTCATGTATCAGCTCTGGAAGGCAAACTTCTTGCCGGTTACAGGGGTTTTGATTATCTGATAGCCGGTGAAGGCGAGTTGAGTATGGCCGAACTGGCCGCGGGTCATGAGTCCGCCTCCGTAAAAGGCTTAATCTGGCGCAGGGGCGCTGAGATTGTTGTCAATGAACCACAGGAAAAAATCAGGGATCTGGACAGTCTGCCTTTTCCCGCTTATGAAAGGCTGCAAGGCTTTCCGCATGATTATCACCTGCCCCTGTTCAGCTACATCAACACCCCGGGCGCGACAATGATTACCTCACGGGGCTGCCTGTATGAATGTTCCTATTGCGATCGCTCTGTTTTCAAAAAGGGCTTCCGCTATAATTCCGCCTCTTACATTTACGAGCACATGAGGCATCTGCGGATAAGATTCGGCGTGCGCCATATCAATATTTACGACGATTTATTTACCGCCAACCGCCCGCGCATCATGGAACTATGCGAAAAGCTGCAGCGGGAACCGCTGGGAATAAATTTTAATTGTGCCGTGCGCGTGGGCTACACCGATGACGACTTGCTGAAGATGCTGAAAGATGCCGGCTGTCTTATGGTATCACTGGGGATTGAATCGGCCGACCCGCAAATGCTGGCGCGCCACAAATCCGGTGTGTCGCTCGATGATGTACGCGATACCGTGCGGCGCATTCAGGCGGCGGGCCTGCGCGCCAAAGGATTGTTTATGATGGGCTTGCCGGGGGAAACGGAAGAATCAATTCAACGCACTTCGGACTTCATTATTTCTCTTGGGCTCGATGACATGAACATGGCGAAATTTACGCCGTTTCCCGGAGCGCCGCTGTGGGTGAAAATCCGCGAGGAAGGAACATTTGTCGAGGACTGGCGTTTGATGAATTGTCTTAATTTTGTTTTTGTGCCGAAGGGAATAGAATCAAAGGAAAGGCTCGATCAGCTCTATAATGAGTACGTTAAAAGATTTTATTCAGATACTGGCTGGCGTAAAAAATTCCGCAAACGTATCTGGCAGCACCGCAAAAGCCTGCTTTATCTGTTGCGCCATCTGCCTTCCTTCTGGTCGGCAAAAAATCAGTTTGAACCGGTTAAGAAAGTAATTAAATGCAGTCGCAGGAAAGAACATCGCCGCGGGTGCTGATGATAGCAGCCTTCAGGGGGATTTTTCTCTGCGCTGATTGCAGGGCCTGCTGCGCCATTCTGATGAGGCCGCGGCAGCAGGGAACTTCCATCATGACAACTGTCAGCGATTTGATTTTGGCTTCGTCAACCATCCGGCGAATCTTTTCGATGTAAATATCCTGGCCTTCATCCAGCTTCGGGCACGCAATGGCGAGGCTTTTGCCTTTCAGGAACTGACTATGAAAATCAGGTAGGGCGTAAGCCACGCAGTCAGCGGCCAGCACCACATCTTTACCGTGAAGAAAATCAGCAGCCGGATTGACTAAATGCAGTTGTACAGGCCAGTGGGTAAGCTCTGATTGCATAGCCGCTGCCGCAGGTGTTGTCCGGGTAGACGGTTTTTTGTTCCAGGCGGCATGAGTCGAGCCGGGGCAGGCATGAACTGTCGGGAAGGTCTGTTTTCCCGCATGCGCCAGGTACTCCTTGACTTTTTTCTCGTCAAACGGCTCGGCGTCGCGTTCCTCGATAGTTAACGCTCCTTCTGGACATTCGCTCAGGCAGGCGCCCAAGCCGTCGCAATAAACATCGCTGACAAGCCGGGCTTTTCCATTGATGATTTTTATCGCTCCTTCCTGGCAGGAAGGAACGCAGATACCGCAGCCGGTACACTTCTCTTCATCAATTTTAATTATCTGGCGCTTCATGGCATCACTCCCCCATCTTTTTCATGGCGTCCACCAGTTCCTGCACGGCCGCGGCCGAATGGGCCAGAGCTTTCTTTTCTTCTTCCGTCAGATTAAGGCAAACGATTTGTTCAATGCCGGCGCTGCCGAGTTTTACAGGAACGCCAACAAATAAACCGTTAATGCCGTATTCACCGTTAAGATAAGCGGCGCAGGGCAGAATTTTCTTCTTATCCTTTAATATCGCTGCGGCCATTTCGACTGCGGCGGAGGCGGGCGCGTAATAGGCGCTGCCCGTCTTTAAAAGGTTGACGATTTCCGCGCCGCCGTTGCGCGTCCGCTTCACCAGATCTGCAATCTTTTCCGAATCGAGTAATTCCGTTATCGGAACGCCGGCTACGGTGGAAAAGCGCGGCAGCGGCACCATGGTATCGCCATGGCCGCCCAGGACGAGCGCCTGAATATTTTCCACGGAAACATTCAACTCCGCGGCAATAAAAGCGCGGAAGCGCGCGGAGTCAAGAACTCCGGCCATGCCGATGACTTTATTTTTCGCAAAACCGCTTTCTTCAATGGCTACATGACACATGGCGTCCAACGGATTGCTGACAATAATGAGAATGGCCTGCGGAGAATACCGGACAACTTCCCGGGTGACGCTTTTGATTATCTTCCTGTTTGTAGCGAGAAGATCGTCACGGCTCATTCCCGGTTTGCGGGGAATTCCCGCCGTGATGATAACGATGTCCGAATTGGCGGACGCTTCATACGAATTTGCCCCTGTCAGCCTTGCATCATGTTTTTCTATTGGCGCGGCCTCGGCCAGGTCAAGCGCTTTACCCTGCGGGACGCCTTCAATAATATCAATCAATACGACGTCACACAATTCCTTTTCAGCGAGCCTTTGTGCCGCCGTGGCGCCCACATTGCCCGCGCCGACTACCGTAACTTTTTTATTCATTTTTTTTGTTACCTCTGATTTAATTCAGTAAAAAGAGAAGATTAAAATCATATAATCATCAGCAGCATCCGATTGCCCGGCAGCTAAAAATGATATCAGAAACTTATAAGTTCCGGAGGCCTTCTTTCCGGCACGTATTTATTGGCTGTTTTTCCCTCATTCCAATCCCGGGAGACATAAAGATTGCAGTAGCAGCTGCCGTATTCTCTGACATCCGCTTCGCGGTAGAAGCAGGGACACATGATGTCGCGGTCTTTCTCCCGGCTGCCGGAAGCAAGCCGGCAGGGGCAGGACATGTATCCGTAGCGTTCTTTGTTGATGAGCAGGTCTTTGAGTATTCCCAGGACCCATTCCTTATCTTTGTTAAAAAAGAAGCCTTTGGGCTCCTGGATTTTTTTCAGTGTTTCGTATAGTTCGGCCGGTGTCATCTAATGCCCAGCGCCTCCCTCATTTCATTTTCCCGAAAACCGATGATTATTTTTTTGCCGATGAGAATTGTCGGGAAAGAACGGCCGGGATTATATTGCACAACTTCATTGAGGGTATTTTCCCTTTCCTTTCCTTCCAGAAGGTCAATATCGGTAGATTCAAAAACAATTCCATTGTCAGTTAAAAATTTTTTTACCGCCTTGCAATGGCTGCATGTACTCAGAGTGTATATTTTAACTTTTCCGGTCATAGACAGTCTCCTTTTCCGATTATTTGTCTTTTTCAAATATACAAGTTGGTGGTATAGTGTCAAGCCATAATATAAGGGGGGGCGGCACCAAAGAGAAATAATCTTAAATAATAAAATGTTCAATATGAACAGTTCATTCTGGACTTTTGTAGTCGGTTTAGGCAGGGAGTAATATCGGATAAACGGTAACTATCAACGGTTTGCGCATAAGTTAAACCTTTGGCATGGCTATTGCTAAATACGGGAATACACAATATCGAATAAAAAGTTATTGCTATATTTATTGCATTTGTTTAGTAATTATCAAATTGAAGGAAGGCAGCAAAGCAAACAGGGTTGATTTAAGGAGGGGGTTATGAAAATTATCAGAAATACAGGTCTCTTATTAATAATTGCCTTTTTCTTTTTTGGTTGCGGAGCCAATTCCGGAATTGAAGGAAAACTGCTGGATGCCAAAGGGCAGCCGATGTCCGGGGTTAAAATGATTGCCACTCAGGTACAGCCGGTAAAAGGCTATGAACAGTTCGAAACCACCACGGGAAATGACGGCTCTTTTGTATTTCCGAAAGTATTTCCACTGGCGGATTATATAATTAAACCCTGGTCGGAAAACTGGAAGACCAATGTATCGGTGACTGTCCGCAGCGGTTCGGAAAAACAGGTGGTAAAAGTTCCCGGTTCATCTCTGGTTGTGCGTTTTACTTTGAACAATGACGACATCATCGTTGATTCGAAGACGGATTTGAAATGGGTTTCTATAGCGGGACGTGATGTTACCTGGTATAGCGCCGATAAATTTGCCAAAGAGATGAAACGCGGCAGTTATGTTGACTGGAAACTGCCCACGCGGGCTGAATTGCGCACCCTTTATGATTATTCGTTACGGACTGAGTATAAAATTGATCCTATTTTCCAGTTTAATTCCAGCATTGCCTGGACTTCGGAAGGCTATGATGAAAAGGCGGCATGGGGCTTTTCCTTCGATAATGGGCTGGAAGACTGGTATAAGCGCGACCAGACAAACTGCGACAGGATTTTGCTGGTGAGAAAATAATATTTACCCCTTATCCGATGATATAAATTACGAGCTCCGTTCTGCAAGAACGGGGCTCTTTTGTGCGGCTTGTCAGGAAAGCTCTCTGCCCGGGTGTAGGCCAAGGTATTAAATAATTATAAAAAGAAGCAGAGATAAACAGCGATGTCTCAGCAGGTCTGCCACCGGGGAAAAATAATTAATTAAAAAATGCATTGTTTTCCTTATTTCTCTCTGCTATATTATTTGCCGTAATTAATTCGGATAACTATTTGATTAATATATCTTTTTGTTGTCCGCGAATAACTTCTGTGTCTCTGTGGTGATATGAAGCGTTTAAAAAAAACTGCTCCGGTTACTGCAGCCGGAGATAAATTAGCCATCCGCGCTTCTCTGGCCGAAATTCTGAAAAATCAGAAAGGCGGCTTTCTTTTTACGGAAAAATGCAGTCAGCCGGAAATATTCTTTTTGCTGGCGGAAGACATTCCCGTAGGCGATCTCGGGATTCTTCTGAAAGAAAAAGGGATTAAGCTTAAACTGCAGGATGATTTGTTAAAAAAACTCCTCAGGCTGGAGAAGGAAAATTCCCGTTTAAAATCATTAAGCCTGACTGATGGCCTGACAAATCTTTATAACCGGCGTTTTTTTACGCAGCAGTTGAAAATCGAAATGACTCGTACCAAACGGACCGGCCAGCCCTTTTGCTTGATGATTATCGATCTGGATAATTTCAAATCAGTCAACGATACTCTGGGGCATCACAAGGGCGATGAATTTTTAGTCAACATCGCCAGGATATTCTGCCAGAAAATCAGGCCGACAGATTTTGCCTGCCGTTACGGCGGAGATGAATTCGCCATTATCATGCCCGCCACTTCTCTCCTGGACGGCATATCCATAGCGCAGAGGTGGCATGATATGATTGAAGAAGTTGCCAGGACAATGAAACTTGACGTTTCTTCATCCATCGGCATAGATGAATTCAACACCTTCAATCCATTCAGAGACGATGAATTTTTCGCGGTGGTGGATAAAGAACTTTACCGTGCTAAAAAAGAAGGAAAAAGCAAAATATGTTATCCCGGTTATCCGCAAAAAGAGCCGTCTTCCAGCGAGGAGGTTTCCCGCGAAGAAAAAGAAGCTTTGTTTCAGGCTTTTATGCCGTTAACTAACAAAAAAAGAGGTGTAAATTGAAAGAAAAACCCGGATCATTTATCATTTCCGTCACCAGCGGTAAAGGCGGTGTGGGCAAAACTTTTATCACGACTAATCTGGCCACCTGTCTGGCAAAGGAAGGCAAAAAAGTACTGGTAGCCGATTGCGATCTGGGGCTCGCAAACATTGACATCATGCTGGGCATCAATCCTTCTCTTACTTTAAAAGATGTGGTGTTCGGAGACAAGCATCTGCGCGACGTCATTATCAGAACCAGCGGCGGCTTTGATTTGATTCCGGCCAGTTCCGGCATCAGGGAAATGGCTCAGCTGTTGTTTGAAAAAATACAGGTCATCAAAAAAATGCTGCTGGAGATTGACGACTATGATTTAATTATTCTGGATACCGGCGCCGGCATTTCCGAGGTGGTGCTGCAGTTTAACCTGATAGCCCATCAGAATATTGTTGTCATCAACCGCGAGTTGACCAGCCTGACGGACGCCTATGCTATGGTGAAGGTAATGTATCAGGTCTTCAGCCGCCAGTCTTTCGGCATCATTGCCAACAATGTTTGTGATGAAAAGGAAGGTCTCGGCATTTATAAAAATATTGACAACATCAGCAAACGTTTTCTGGGATTTAGTCTGGATTATCTGGGGCATGTGCAACAGGACAATGCCGTGCCGAAATCAATTTTGCGGCAGGAGATTCCCTTTTTGACCGCTCCCCGCTCGCGGCTGGCTGACAATTTTTGCACTATTGCCCGCCAGGTGATGAATCTGCCGAAAAACAGGAAAGTCTAGCATTGAAGGGACTGGTTTTTCTGGCCTTTGATCAGCAAAGTCAGTTCCGGAAGAAAATGCTTTATCCTGGCTGCAGCCAGGATACCTTCCGTATCCTTGCTGTTTTGCGCAAGAGCGAACAAAACTTTATCCGGCATAAACATAAATATGGCGCGGTTTTCCTCTTTAGCCCGGGCAAAGCGCCAGGCGTATAGCTGTCTGAGCAATTCCTTCTGTCTGCTGTCGAGCTCATGATAGCCCGCTATCTTTGTGTGACCGCGCCAGTCTATTTTTTTTTCCTGCCAGTGAGATGCCGCGATGCGGGCAAAAGCTTCGGCCGCCGCATTTTCCAGGCGATTTTCCCGCAGGCTGCTTAACTGTTTATCATAAAGAGCCGGAAGGTGAGCGACGTCTTCTACGGCGTACATAATTTGTTCATCGCTCAGCGGGCGTTCATCCCAGCGTGAGCGCTGCATCTTTTTGTTTTTTTTCAGTTCCAGCCCCAGAAAACGATTAATCATCTTGTCCAGCGAAAGCTCCTGAAAACCGAGCAGCATTGCGGCGCGATGAGTATCGAAGATGTTTTCAAAATCAAATCCGTAATCGCGTTTCAGAAGCCGGATGTCATTGTCGGCGGCATGCAGAACTTTCGTTATTTTTTTATTTTTAAAATATTTACCGAGAAATGATAAATCAACGCCGCTCAGAGGATCGAAGATATAGGCCGCCGCAGCGGCTTTAATCTGAATCAGACACAATTTTTCCCGGAAATAGCGAAAGGAATCGTATTCCGTGTCAATGCTTAATAGCGGGGAGCTGCTGAAATCATCAATAGCGCGCTGCCGCTTTTTTTCCGTATCAACAAAAAACCATTTCCTGTTCATGTAGAGAGCTTAGCGCAAAGACGAATTTAATGCCATAGAAATGACGAAAAAACAGAAAAGAAACAACAGAACAATAAAATCATATCCGGCAAATCTCAATTCCACTGCAGAAGTACGTTCGCCACGCTGATATCGTCTGGCTTCCATCGCCGCGGCCAGATGATCGGCGCGACCCAGCACTCCCAGGAGCAAAGCGGCAGCCCGCGCGATAAATGCTTTAATCCTTGTTCGGTAGCCGGACTTTCCCAAATTATAACAGCGGGCCTGCGAGGCGACTTCTATTCGTTTATTTTCCGCCACTAACAGCGGCGTCAGACGCAGCGCCAGGATAATCATCACCGCAATATCATCAACCGGAACTCGTAAAAACCTTAATGGATATAAAAAATATTTGAGTGCAACGACGAGTTGGGAGGGGGAAGCGGTCATAGTCAGAATTACCGCCGCCATAATCAGGCAGATAAATTGCCCTGTCACCTTCGTGGCTGTTTGCAGGCCGGATAGAGAAAACCAAAAAAAGTTGAATTCGCCCGCAACGGAACTGCCGTTAAAAAAAACGTGTGTCAGAAAAATCAGGGCAATGAAATAGCGCAGCGGCTTTACCGCTTTTAGCAGCAACAGCGGACGAATCCCGGCGGAGAACGCCGTCAGCAATAATCCAAGAAATATAATCAGCAGGAAAAGCGGTTGGGCTGTAAGGATGATTATGCTCAAAGCGACTGTGGCCAGCAGTTTGACGCGGGGATCAAGCCGGTGGAGAAGCGTATTGCCCGTGAGATATGAACCAGCACTGTACATGCTTACCCCTTCTTTATTTTGTTGAAAAGTGAATGAATTTCGCAAACGGCATCCTCCATCCGGACAATATCCGTCCGCACAGCCAACCCCGTTTCTTTCAGCATAAGCATCAATTCGGCAGCCGGCGGCAGCTGCAGGCCTATTTCCTTTAATATGTCAATCCTGCTGAAAATCTCTTCCGGCGTACCGGCAAGCGAAATATGGCCGCGGTTGAGCACAACGACCCGGCTTGCCAATGCCGCTTCCGCCATATTATGCGTAACATGTATGATGCCGATGCCTTCGCCATAAAGTTTGTCTATCACTTCCAGAATACGCCTTGCGGCCGCCGGATCCAGAAAAGCCGTCGGTTCATCAAAGGCAATATAACGGGGACGCATGGCTAAAACTCCGGCAATCGCGACCAGCCTTTTTTCGCCGCCGGAAAGAGTTTCCACATTGCGGGAGGCCAGATCGGCAATCCCTGTTTTTTCTAAAGCCCGCGCAACTCTTTCTCTGATTTCCGCGGGCGGCAGGCAAAGATTTTCCGGTCCGAAAGCCGTATCCTCCGCCACTGTCATCCCCACTATTTGATTTTCGGGATTTTGAAAAACCATGCCGACTCGCGACCGGATAGCGCCGTGATTAGCCTCAGCGCCGGTGTCCATACCGTCTATCGTGACCGTGCCCTGTCCCGGCAGCAGCAAAGCATTTATATGCTGAAGCAGCGTGGTCTTGCCGCAGCCGTTGGGGCCGATCAGCGCCAGATGTTCGCCTTCGGCAATCTCCAGCGAAACGTCGTGCAGCGCTGTAATTCCTTCCGGCTCATATTGATAATAAACGTCGGTGAAAGCTATCATTTACGACCTTATGACCTGATTCGCCCTTTCAGTTTGTCCGCCACAATCGCCGCGAGAAGCAGTTTAATAATATCGCCGGGCAGGAAGGGAAGAGCGCCGGCCAGCAGCGCCTGCGGAAAATTCATTTTCGCCACAAAAGCCAGTTGCAGGCAGCCGACAAGATAAATAATTACCATTCCCGTCAGCATGGCAAAAATATACCAGAAGATGCCCGCGCTGTTTTTTGCTTTGGCAATTAACCCGGTAACAAACGCGCCGATAATAAAACCGGAAAGATAACCGCCGGTCGGCCCGAAGAGAACTCCCAGCCCGGCTTTGCCGCCCGCAAAAACAGGAATGCCGGCGATACCCAGCAGCACATAAATAATCTGGCTTAACGCCGCGAGCGGTCCGCCCAGCAGCACGGAAGCCACATTGAGGAAAAATGTCTGCGCGGTAATCGGCACCGGCGGCAGGGGAATAACTATGAAAGCTCCCGCCGCCATCAGCGCTGCAAACAGCGCCGCATAAACTATACCCTTGATGGATGTTTTGTCTTTAGCCATTTTGCCTTTTTATATTCATAATAATTAGTAATCAGGGCCACTAATCTGAGCGAACGTTTATCACATAATCCGGATAAAGTATCTTCAAATTAATATTCTATGGACAGGCCGCCCTTAAAAACAATTCCCGGCATGGGATAATAAAAATTGGGCATCCAGTACTGGGCATAGTCAATACCGTAGGAAGAGTATTTGACATCCGCCAGATTATCTGCGCCGAAAAAAGCCGTCATATTCAATTTGCCCAGCGCTCTTTTATGGGAAAGATAAATATTCAGCAGCGTATATGATTCCAGTTTCTCAGTGCTGTTGTCATCATCGCCGGAAAGAAAACAATCTCCCACGTGACGCACTTCGGTTCGCAGTGTCGTGTTATAAGGCAGATAAATTTCGACTCCGGCACTAGCCATCCGGTTAGGAACCAGCGGCATTTCCTTTTTGTTGTTGACGCCGTTTTCAAATGTCGCCAGATGATAAGTGGCGTTGCCGTAAAACCTGGCGCTTTTTTCCCACAGCCAGGATGCGGAAAACTCAGCTCCCTCATGGCGTGTTTTTCCGACGTTTCTGTTTTCCCCAGTCCAGAGCGAAGTCGCCACCCACCGGATTTCGTCTTCCATATCAATCCGGAATAATGTCAGGCCGATTTTCAGTTTATCCAGCGGATAAACTTCCATCCCTGCTTCGAGGCTGCTGCCCTTCTCCTTTTCCAGTTCCGTTAAGAAAACTCCGCCGCCGAAACCGTTAAAGGAAGCGACTTCGTCGAGGAAAGGGATACGGTAAACGGTGGAGTATCTGGCGAAAGTTTTGGCTTTTTTACCCCAGAGCGCTGTCACCCCGGCTTCGTAAGCTTCCGCTGTGTAAGTTTTTTCTTTCCCTGTAAAGTCGTTTGCAGGTGCGGATATATCGGTATTGGAACCTTTGATTTTAGCGCGTTCGAGCCGGCAGCCGGCATGGAAAATCAGATTTTTCAGCGGACTTACTTCATCGCGGATATACCAGCCCAGTGACTCCCTGGTGAAGTCGGCGTAGCTTACTCTGGCTGTTCTTTCCCTCGTGCTGTAAAAATCCTTTTTATATGGTTCCTGATAATAATCCACGCCGGCAATTAATTTGTTGCTGATTCCGGCAATCTTTTTTTCGAGAATATATTTGGGGGTAATGCCAAAAGTAGTTGCGTCAGTATCGGCAAAATTATAGGAAGACCATGACGGCATATTCATCTGCAAATCTTTTTTGCCGTAAAGGAAATTGATGTCCAACTGTCCCCACTCGCCCAGATAGGATTTGACCTCCAGATTGACGTTGGTGTATTTGTCGGAACCGTCGTTATCAGGAGTGGCGTTCATAAAATATAATGGCATGGCCGGCTGATACTGCCTTCTGTCCTGAGACATCTGGTCTTTAGTCAGAGCGCCCGGCATCTGATAATCGGTTTTATTAAAAGAAACACCCAGCGCGACACTGAATAATTCACCGGCATCATAGCTTAAATTCATCCCGCCGCTCTGGGCGGCATATTTTGATCTTTCACGATAGCCGAAGTTGAAGTTATTTTCTCCGGTCAGCGCATACGACCATTTGTCGGTGGCCCCGGTTATCCCGACTCGCTCATTGTGCAGATTGTAACTGCCTGCCATAACGGCGGCGGAAACCTGAGGTTTTCCCCTGCCCTTCCTGGTTATGATATTGATGACCCCGCCGATGGCCGCATCACCGTAAAGAACGCTGCCGGCTCCCCGCACGATCTCGATTCTTTCAACACTGTTGACCGGTATTTGCAGCCAGTTGATGGAAGACATATCAGGCCTGTTTATTTTCCGGCCGTCGAGCATGATCAGTGTTTTGCCGAAAGGATTATCTCCGCCCATGCCGCGCATATCAATGTAAGCCTGGGTGGAATTTCCGCTGAAGTCCCGGATTTGAATGCTTTCCAAACCGGAGAGTGCTTCCACGATCGTTGTTGCGCCGCTTTTCTTTATTTCTTCGGCGGTGATAACGGTAATGTTGGCCGGAGTTTTGCGTGTTTCCTGCGTATCACGCGTGGCGGTGACGACCACTTCGCCCATGGGAGCGGTTACTTCATCTTTACTCTTCTCTTGGGCTTGTAATGGTGTAACAACAACTGTGGAAAGAAACAGGATTAAAAACAGAACAATCTTCATGGCGTTTCTCCTTTCCCCCTCGGGAATCAAGATAATTGTTAAAACCGCCGTAAAGTATCCTGGCTTGCGACCACCTACTTTCCACGCCTTCCCGGTGTCAGACATCAGTGGCATATTGTGGATTTCGTTTCGCTTACAGTTGCGGGGCAGCGCCGGACTTCAACCGGCTTCCTCATCGGGCAGTTATTTCACTATTGTCATTCTGGGTAATCCGCTTTGCGGATTGCAATCCACCAGAACTTCAACCTCATACACCTTTTTTATATTATCCGCGGTGATAACTTCCGCGGAATTTCCTATAGCATAAATTTTGCCGGATTCCAGCATAATTATTTGATCGGCATATTGAGCAGCCAGATTGATATCGTGCGTGACAAAAATTACCGTGAGCTTTTGCGTTTCATTCAGTTGGCGCAATAAATTCAGAAAATGCACCTGATGTTTTAAGTCCAGGAAAGCAGTGCTTTCATCGAGCAGCAACACCTGCGGTTCCTGCGCCAGGGCCCGGGCAATCAGGACACGCTGGCGTTCCCCGGCGGAGAGTTCAGCAAAACGGCGCGCGGCAAAAGACAGGCAATCCGTCTGACGCATCGCTTCTTGCACTATCCGGTAATCGCCGTCGCCTTCAAAACGTAAACCGCTCAAATGCGGAAAACGCCCCATCAGCACTATTTCCTCCGCATAAAAAGGAAAAACAGCCGGGGTTTCCTGCGGCACAATGGCCGCTGTCGCCGCCAGTTCCCGCCGCGGCCAGTTTTGAGTTTTCCTGCCCGCAATGAGCATCTCGCCTGAAGCGGGGAAAAGCGTTCCGTTGATGATTTTCAAAAGAGTGGTCTTGCCCGAGCCGTTGGGACCGATGACCGCCGTGACCTGCGCAGAATCGAGAGTAAAGGAAACATCCGTCAGAATTTGTTTTTCCCCGTAAGAGAAACCGATCTCTTTTGCTTCCAGTAACGCCATGGCTAGAAGGCCTTTCTGCGCAAAAGGAAAATAAAATACGGCGCGCCCAGAAGCGCCGTTATTACACCTACCGGCAACTCCGCCGGAGCAATAATAATCCGGGCGATAGTATCGGCCACAACCAGAAAAGTAGCGCCGAAGAGAGCGGATGCGCAGATGAGCAGGCGGTGATCGGAGCCAAACAGCAGGCGCATCATGTGCGGCACGATAATTCCCACAAAGCCGATAATGCCGCACAGGGAAACAACCACTGCTGTGGCCAGGGAGGTAATAATCAGCAGCGTATATTTGGTTTTCTCCACCATGACGCCCAGTTGCCGGGCCGTTTCTTCACCCTGCACCATCAGATTGAGTCCTCTGGCCTGTGAATAAATCATAACAAAAGCAACCAGCACGCAAAAAGCGGCAGGGATAATTCCGCTGCCGGATACGCGAGCCAGATCGCCCATCAGCCAGAAAGTGATGCTGTGCAGCTCCATGCTGTCGGCGAGCGAAAGGAAAAAGAGAATAGCGGCAGAGAAAAAGGCATTGACGATGACGCCGGCGAGCAGCAGGTAATTATCCGGGATTCGACCGCTGCCGCCGCCGGCGATAACAAACACGAGAGCCACCGTGATCAGAGCTCCCAGAAAAGCCAGGAGCGGTATCCCCAGATAAAAAGAACCGGCGCCGATCAGTGTCCCGATTATCGCGCCCAGCGCCGAACCTCCGGAAACCCCCAGAACATAAGGATCGGCCAGCGGATTGCGCAAAATGGCCTGAAAGACAACGCCGCCCAGAGAAAGAGCAGCGCCGGTTATGGCGGCAAAAAAGATGCGCGGCAGGCGGATAGAAAACAAAATCAATTCATCCTGAGGAGAGCAGGATTGGCTGCCGCCCATTGCATGGAAAAGGCAACCAAAGACTCTTGTCAAATCAATACGGGCGCTGCCGAAGGAAAGCGCAGCCAGACCAATCAGCAGAAATGCGATTAGCAGAACCGCACTGATTTGCAGCACGCGGGATGATGTTACACGGCGGTAAATTGGCGGATACCCCCTTTGCGTTTTTCCGGAATTTATTCTTTTTATAAAAATATTGCGCAGCATTTGCCGCGCCTCTTTACTTTTATCCATCAATAAGCTTAATATGTTCCCGGTGTCAAGCCGATAAAAGGCGATTTATAAGTCTTGCACAATTAAAATAAATATTTTAAACAATACCATAATTAAGAAAGGATGTTTTATGTCGGAAGCATTACAAATAATTTTCAGCATCGGCATTTTGCTGGTTGTCTGGGCTTTGGCTATGCTTGGAACAGGCTGGTGGACAAGTAAAATAAGCCAGAGGATTGTCAAAGAGCTGGAAAACAAAGGCGCCTTTGATGAAAAAACCGCTGTCGCCCTGCCTTATGAAAAAGTTAATCATTTAAGAATCGGATTCCGCGATTACCGTCCCAAGGCGCTGGAGCTGCTTGTTACTCATGATACGGTAATCAGGACTGCGGAAGGAAAATATTACTTAAACAGGCTCAGCACCTTATGATTTTTCGCGGTTGGTGGAGACGCAAGGAGCGGATTATCCCGGCCGGTTGTCTCTGCATCAGCGAATCGTGAGTTCAGATAACAGATCCATAATTCCCTCCGCCGTATAGAAAAACAGCTCGTGGGCGGTAACCTGTTTTCGCTTGTCGGCGGCTTCCCTCAATACCGGGATAATCTCAATTGCCGTTACGTTATGCCATTTCCCCTCCAGATTAATGCGCACCACGACACCCTGATTGTTGCGTTCATGGGAGATACTGTAGGAGCTTAAAACGCGGGCGACAAAATCGTTTTTCTGTTTTGTTACATAGGCTGCCCTTTGCTGCAGCGCCTTTATTCTTCCATACTCCTGAGCCCCGGCCTGCGGCAGAAAAACAAAAACCAGCAACAAAACCAAAGAAAGCATTCGTGTTTTCATATGGCACCTCTTTTTATGATTATCGCGTTAATTAAACTTTTGATTGATTTTACCGCCACTTTTTCTTATATGCCACATAAATTTCTCTTTTGATATTTTTCTTGTTAAAATAACAACCTTTCTGATAAGTTTATCAGGAGAAAGAGAACAACAGGCAGAAAACAAAATATACAGCTATTAAAGGGCAGACGACTTGAATTTCAACCCCTGCATGAAACATAAACTTATCCGCAATTCCGTAAGACATTTTGCCGAGACGGAACTCTGGCCGATTGCCGCCGAGATTGACCGTGCCGCCTGTTTTCCTGTTGAAGTTGTCGGTAAAATGAAGAACCTGAATTATTTCGGCCTGCAGGCGCCGGCGGAATTCGGCGGAGCTGGTCTTGATTCCATCAGCATGGCGATTGCCGTCGAGGAAATATCCCGTGTTTGCGCCGCTGTCGGACTTTGTGTAGCCGTTCATAACGGCGTTGCTCTCTATCCGCTCCTGAAATTCGGGACAAAAGAGCAAAAAGAGAGATATCTGCCCCGGCTGGCTTCCGGAGAGATGATTGGAGCTTTTAGTCTTACAGAGGCCAATGCCGGTTCGGATGCGGGCAGCGTGGAGACAACCGCGGTGAAAAATAACAACGAATACATTTTAAACGGGACGAAAATATTCGTGACCAACGGCGGAGTTTGCGATTTTGTCCTGATTTTTGCTCTGACAGGCCATGATTACGAGCACCCGCAGACCAGCGTTTTTATCGTGGAGAGCGGCTGCCGGGGTTTCCAGCGCGGGGAAGTGGAAGATCTCTGCGGCATGCGTGCCAATCCTGTTTCTTCCCTGTTTCTGGAAGATTGTCATGTGCCGGAGGCCAATCTTTTGGGAAAACCGGGAGACGGGCTGAAAATAGGCCTCGTTACTTTGGATAACGGCCGGATAGGAATTGCCGCGCAGGCGCTGGGCATCGCCCAGGGTGCGCTCGAGACATCCGTCAAATATGCCAAGGAAAGACAGCAGTTTAAAAAACCCATCGCTGCCCAGCAGACGATTCAAAACTATATTGCCGACATGGCTACCGAAGTTGCCGCAGCCCGCTTACTTTTGTACCGGGCCTGTGCGCTGAAAGATACCGGTGCGTCCTTCAGTGCGGAAGCGGCGATGGCGAAGCTTTATTGCAGCAGAGTTGCCGCAAAAGTCACGTCGCTGGCCGTGCAGATCCATGGCGGCTACGGCTACAGTAAAGAATACGATGTCGAAAGATATTTCCGCGACGCCAAAGTTACGGAGATTTATGAAGGCACCAGTGAAATTCAGCGGATGGTAATTGCCCGCGCTGTGCTTTCTCAATTAATGTTTTAGGAAAATTATGTTGAATCTTATTGTGTGCGTCAAACAGGTGCCTATGGTGACGGAATTACCCTGGGACGAAAAAAGAGGCACCTTGCGGCGCGACCTGGCCGCCGGCATGATGAATCCGGCCTGCAAACACGCTCTGGAAGCGGCTTTACAAATTAAGGAAAGCCGCCCGGCGCACATAACCGTTATCACCATGGGGCCGCCCGCAGCTGAAGAAGTCCTGCGTGAAGCTTTGGCGATGGGTGCAGACAGGGGTATTCTTATCGGCGATAAACTGTTTGCCGGTTCGGATACCTACGCCACTTCTTTTGTCCTGGCGCAGGCGATAAAAAAGCAATGCCCTGATTATGACTTGATTCTTTCCGGGTGCTATACTTCCGACAGCGAAACCGCCCAGGTTGGCCCGCAACTGGCCGAAGAGCTGGATTTGCCCGCCGCCGCCTATATCGAAAAAATTGATATTACCGGCCGCACTTTGCGGGTGCGCCGGTTTGTGGATAATTTCCGCGAAACTCTGGAAATGGAATTTCCCGCGCTTGTCACCGTTGCCATGGAAAATTATCAACCACGCTATACAACACTTGCCGGTCTGGAGCGGGCCTTCAAAGAAGAAAATATTGTCAGCCTCAGCGCCTCATCCCTCGGCATAAGTTTCTCCACGATGGATACGCATGGATCCTGCACAAAGGTGCGTAAAGTATTCCTGCGTAAAGCGCAGAAGGAAAATATATTCCTCAAAGGTCCGGCGGCAATTGTTGTGAATGAGTTTCTCAAAAACCATGAAGATAAGGTCAGTTCCGCTATCGGCAAGGATATTAAGAAGGAAGAAAACGACAATGGGTAATCAAAAAAGCATCTGGGTATTCGGTGATTACCGCAATTACTTTCAGAATCGGGTTACATTACAGTTAATCTCCAAAGCCTGCGATCTGGCGCGCCGGATTGACGCGGAAGTTTGTGCGGTTGTTATCGGCCATGTCGTTGATGAATACATTATGGAATATACGGCGCACGGGGCTGATCGCATTCTGGCTGTGGACCATGAAATTCTGAAAAATTACAGCGCTGATACATATCTGGCGGTAATGGAAAATCTTGTCCGGGAAAGAAAACCGGAAATCATTCTGATCGGAGCCACCGATTTCGGCCGTGAATTTGCACCGCGTCTGGCCAAAAGGCTGAAAACCGGTTTATCGGCGGATTGCGTGGGTCTGGATATTACTGATGAAGGTTTGCTGCTGCAAATAGCGCCTTCTTTTGGCGGCAATATGCTGGCGGAAATTGTTACGCCGGAGCGCCGTCCGCAGATGGCTACAGTGCGTCCCGGCACATTTAAGGAAATACCTCATAATTATGAACGCGGCGCCCTGGTGGAAAGGTTGCCGCTGATAACCAATCTGCCCGGGCAGCGCGTCCGCCTCGTTGAATATGAAAAAAGCGCGGAACGCCAGCATACGATGGAGAACTCCTCGGTCATCGTTTGCGGAGGGCGCGGCATGGGGAACAGGAATAATTTCAAAAAGCTGCATGAACTGGCAAAACTGCTGGGCGGGGATGTCGGCGCGACCAGACCGGCTGTTTATGCGGGATGGGCTGATCACAGCGCGCTTGTCGGACAGGCCGGCCGCCACATTAAGCCGAAAATTCTTTTTTCCTTCGGCATCAGCGGCGCCATTCAGCATACCGCGGGTGTCGGAGAAGCAAAATTTATTGTTGCCGTAAACAAGAATCCGCAGGCCGCCATGATGAAAATGGCCGATGTTGCGATTGTTGCCGATGCCGGAGATGTTTTAAATACATTCATCAAAGAGCTTAAAAAACGCATCAGGGAATAATGACCTTTGGAGAAAAATTGCTTTTAAATTTATTTTTAGAGATGACGGATAAACATGAATGAAATAGTCTGGTATGGCCGCGGCGGGCAGGGTGTTGTCATCGCCGCGCAAATTCTCGCCGAATCGGCTTTCTTTCAGGGCTTTCAAGGAGTAACTTCGGCACCGACTTTCGGGCCGGAGAGGCGCGGCGCGCCGCTGACGGCTTCCACAAGAATTGCCGACGAACCGCTGCGCACTTTTTCACAAATAGAACTGGCGGATATTGCCGTTGTCCTTGATTCCTCTTTATTAAAAACAGTTGATGTCCAGTCATCCGTCAAAGACGGCGGTTTGATTATCATCAATACCGATCTCTGTCCCGCCGATTTTGCCCTCAGGAAAAGCCTGAAAGCGGCAACGCTGGATGCTGTCAGGATTGCCGTTAACCATCATCTTCTCAAAGAGGGCGCGCCGATTGTTAATACTCCCATGCTCGGCGCTTTTGCCCGCGCCGCCGGTCTTGTTTCTCTGGAATGCATGGAAAAGGGTTTGCGTAAGAAACTGCCCCCCAGACTGGCGGATGCCAATATTGCCGCCCTGAAAGAGGCATATTGGGAAACCAGAGCATGAAAGGTGTGTGACAAATTGCAAAACAGCATCTTTATTTACTTCTGAAAAATTAGATAAATGGACTTGACAAACGATTTTATTTTCGTTAGAAGAAAGACAAAGTTCAAAGGAATGAATTATGTTTCTTAAAGATTTAGTCGGCGGCAGGATATCAATACTTACCAGCGTAAAGTTAGTAGTAGTCGTACGCAGGGGGTCTGCCGCTATGTATCTTTAGGAAAAATTGAAGATACAAGCCGCGGGCCCCTTGAAACCCGCGGCTTTCTTTTTTTAAAAGTAAAGCCGCTTCTTCAATAAGAAAAGCGGCTTTTTTCGTGAGACTCTGATTGCACAAGCAAAGCGCAGTGGAATTAGTAAGTCGAACGATCCCGATTGCGAAATCCGGCAAATAACCTGAAGGTCACACGTGCCGGACGCAGCGTGTCGGGATTAATGACAGCACATAGCAAAAACAAAGTGAGTTTTAGACACATATCAGGAGGCAATTATATGAAATTGAAAGGCACACAAATTCTGCTGAGAATCCTGGAAGAAGAAGGAGTGGATATTATCTTCGGCTATCCGGGCGGCACCGTTCTGGATATTTACGACCGTCTTCATGACAATAAAAAAATCAGGCATATTCTCGTCCGCCATGAGCAGGGCGCGGTTCATGCCGCCGACGGTTATGCCCGCGCCACCGGTCGTGTAGGAGTCGCCCTGGTTACATCCGGTCCGGGTGCGACCAACGCGGTTACAGGCATTGCCACGGCTAATATGGATTCCATCCCGCTGGTCGTTTTTACAGGACAGGTTCCCACCGGCCTCATCGGCAATGACGCCTTTCAGGAATGCGATATTACCGGCATCACCAGACCATGCACGAAGCATAACTTTCTGGTGCGCAATATTGAAGAACTGGCCTCGACTATCAAGGAGGCTTTCCATATCGCCCGCAGCGGCCGTCCGGGCCCGGTACTGGTTGATTTGCCTAAAAACGTAATGGCGGCGGAAGTTGATTATGATCCGAAAAATATTAAAATCAGAAATTATGAGGTTTTTCACAAGCCGGCGCCGAAAAAAATGGCGCAAATCCTGGAAATGCTCTCTTCAGCAAAAAAACCTTTGATCATGACCGGCGGCGGCGTTATTCTGGGCAAAGCCGCCGCGGAATTAACGCAACTGGCAAAGCAATACAACATTCCAGTGACAGGGACGCTGATGGGCATCGGTTCCTTTCCGGGAGATGATGCGCTCTGGCAGGGGATGCTGGGCATGCACGGAACTTATTACGCGAATATGGCGGTGAGCCATTGCGATTTGCTGATAGCGGTGGGAGTGCGCTTTGATGATCGCGTCACCGGCACTATCGAAACTTTTGCTACGAACGCCAAGATTGTCCAGATTGACATTGATCCCTCCTCCATCAACAAAAATGTCGTTGTTGACTTGCCGATTATCGGCGATACGAAAGCGACCCTGCAGGATTTGCTCAAATTTCTGTCGGAGCATAATTACGAGCCGGTTAAAAACCAGCGCGAGCAATGGCTTGCGCAGCTGGCGGCCTGGAAGAAAAAAGTGCCGCTGACCTACTGCCGGAGTAATGATATCATCAAACCGCAGGCTGTCATCGAAAAGCTTTATGAAATAACAAAGGGCGATGTTATTATTACAACGGAAGTCGGCCAGAATCAGATGTGGACGGCGCAGTTTTTCCCCTTTGCCAAGGCAAACACGTTTATAACTTCCGGCGGTCTGGGCACAATGGGCTTCGGTTTGCCCGCCGCCATCGGCGTGAAGAGCGCCTTTCCTGATAAACAGGTTGTTGATATCGCCGGTGACGGCAGCATTCAAATGAATATTCAGGAACTGGCAACAGCCGCTCAATATAATATCAACGTGAAAATCGTCCTGCTGAATAACGGTTATCTGGGCATGGTGCGGCAATGGCAGGAGTTGTTTTACAAAAAGAGGTATTCCAATACCGACATGACTCATACTCCTGATTTCGTCAAGCTGGCGGAAGCTTACGGCATAGCCGGATTTCGGGCGACAAAGCCCGCAGAAGTGGAGGCGACTCTCAGGCAGGGACTGGCCGTCGATAAACCGGTGATAATGGAATTTGTCATTTCGCGCGAGGAATGTGTCTATCCCATGGTGCGTCCGGGAGCTTCCATCAGCGAAATGACTCACGACAGAGAGATTACCAATTAAACTTTAAAGAAAGGTTGGAAAATAATGGAAAAGAAAGAGCACATAATTTCAATCCTCGTTTACAACAAGCCGGACGTGCTGGCCCGGATTGCCGGAACGCTGGGCGGCAAAGGCTATAATATTGAAAGCCTCAGTGTTAATACAACAACATCCTATGAAGTATCGAAAATCATCATGACAACCATCGGCAATCAGGCGACCATCACCAGAATTGAAAACCAGCTGAGGCGCTTTGTGGATGTCATTCGGGTAGATAATTTAACCAATATCGAGTCCATTCACCGCGAAATGATTCTGGTTAGGCTGAATCTGACGGAAGATAAAAAAGAGGAGATAAAGAAAAATATTGACACCTATAAATGGAAAGTAATAGTGTCGGCGGACTCTTATGTGATTCTGGAAATTACGGGCGACAAGGCGCAAAATGATTTTGCCATGGCGCGTCTGGAGCCGCTGGGCATAGCGGATATTACCAGAACCGGCATTGTTGCTCTGGAATTGGAAAGCTGATTAAAAAAATATTAATAGAAACAGGAGGGTTTTATGGCAAAAATTAATTTTGGCGGGACAAAAGAAGAAGTTATTACAATAAAGGAATTTCCCCTGGCAAAAGCAAAGAACATTTTGAAGAAAGAAGTTGTCGCCATCATCGGTTATGGCGTACAGGGACCGGCGCAGGCCATGAACATGAAGGACAACGGCATTAAAGTCATCATCGGACAGGCCAAGGAAGATAAATTTTACTGGAATAAGGCCAAAAAGGACGGCTGGATTCCCGGAAAAACTCTTTTCCCGATTGAAGAGGCGGTAAAAAGAGGCACTATTATTCAATACCTGGTATCCGATGCGGCCCAGATGCTTTTATGGCCGAAAGTAAAAGCCAACCTGAAAAAAGGCGATGCCCTTTACTTCTCTCACGGCTTCTCGATTGTTTACAGTAAACAGACCAAAGTCGTTCCGCCGAAAGATGTGGATGTAATCATGGTGGCGCCCAAGGGTTCGGGAACCAGCGTGCGCCGTAACTTTGTTGACGGCAGCGGAATCAACAGCAGCTTTGCCGTATATCAGGATTATACCGGACGCGCCCTGGAACGAACGCTGGCCGTCGGTATCGGCATCGGTTCCGGTTTCCTTTTCCCGACTACCTTCCAGATGGAAGTATTCAGTGATTTGACCGGGGAACGCGGCGTTCTCATGGGTGCTCTGGCGGGCATGATGGAAGCCCAGTACAACGAACTGCGCAAACACGGCCACACTCCGAGCGAAGCTTTCAACGAAACAGTCGAAGAGCTGACCCAGAGCCTGATTCGTCTGGTCGGTGAAAACGGCATGGACTGGATGTACGCTAATTGCAGCGCGACGGCGCAGCGCGGCGCTCTGGATTGGCGGCATCATTTCCGCAAGGCCGTGGAGCCGGTGTTTGCCAAACTATACAAATCAGTTGCCACCGGCAAGGAAACGGCCATTGTCCTGAAAGCCAACAGCGCTCCCGACTACAAGACGAAACTGAATGCGGAACTCAAAGAAATGCGCGAATCGGAAATGTGGCAGGCCGGCGCGGCAGTGCGGGCACTGAGACCGGAAAAAAGAAAGAAGTAGTAACAGCTTCGTAAAAAGCCCCCCGGCCTCCGCCGGGGCAGGCATATGTTCCGATATAATCGGGATTACGCTTCATCCTTTCGTCACTGCGGCCCTTCGGCGGGCTCAGGACAGGCTGGGATGCTAATTACTTGTCATGGTGAGCTTGTCGAACCATACGCGCCTTGTCTCTGGAGCTTTTTACAAAGCTGTTTTAATTGGAATAAATCTTTAAGAGGGAGAAATATATGCGCAGTGATCTTATGAAAAAAGGGCTGGAAAGAGCCCCGCACCGTTCGCTTTTTAAAGCAATGGGTTACACGGATGAAGAATTAGCAAGGCCTTTAATCGGCGTCGTCAATTCCGCCAATGAAATAATTCCCGGTCATATTTATTTGGATTTAATTACTGAGGATGTGAAAGCGGGAATCCGGATGGCCGGAGGAACTCCCGTCGAATTTCCCGTCATCGGCGTCTGCGACGGCATTGCCATGAATCATGAAGGCATGAAATATTCGCTGGCCAGCCGGGAACTGATTGCCGATTCCATTGAAATAATGGCGATGGCTCATCCCTTCGATGCGTTAGTTTTTATTCCCAACTGCGATAAAATTATTCCGGGTATGCTGATGGCTGCGCTGCGGCTGAATATTCCTTCTATATTTATCAGCGGCGGACCGATGATGGCGGGAAAAATGAACGGTAAATCCGTCGATCTGATTTCGGTCTTTGAAGGAGTGGGCGCGGTAAAGTCCAAAAGAATGAACGCCGGCAGCCTTAAGCAACTGGAAGATTGCGCCTGTCCGGGCTGCGGTTCCTGTTCGGGGATGTACACTGCTAATTCCATGAATTGCGTCACGGAAGCTCTGGGGCTGGGATTGCCGGGCAACGGCACCGTCCCCGCGATTCAGGCTGCGCGCCACCGTCTCGCCAAATACGCCGGGATGAAAATCATGGAACTTTTAAAGAAGAACATCAAACCGCGCGATATTGCCACCCTGGCCGCTTTTAAAAATGCCATTGCCGTGGATATGGCGCTGGGCTGTTCCACCAATACGGTTTTGCACATTCCGGCGATTGCGCATGAAGCGGGCATTCGGCTGGATTTGAGTCTGTTCAATAAAATCAGCGAAAAAACGCCGAATCTGTGCAAACTGAGTCCTGCCGGTCCCCATCATCTGGAGGATTTGGATATGGCAGGAGGCATTCAGGCCGTTATGAAGGTGATCAACGCCATCGGCGTTATTGACACGAAAACTCTGACAGTTTCCGGCAAAACGGTGGAGGCCAATTTAAAGAAAGCGCGGGTGCTTGATGAGAGCGTAATTCGTCCGCTGAATAATCCATATTTAAAGCAGGGCGGCATTGCGATTCTGCGCGGCAATATTGCGCCGGACGGTGCGGTTGTCAAACAATCAGCTGTTGCGCCGGCCATGCAGGTAAATGAAGGGAAAGCGCGTGTTTTTGATTCGGAAGACGCGGCTATTGCGGCGATAATGAGCGGTAAAATTAAAGATGGTGATATTGTCGTTATTCGCTATGAAGGCCCCAAGGGAGGACCCGGCATGCGCGAAATGCTATCTCCCACTTCAGCAATTGTCGGCATGGGGTTGGACAAGACAGTGGCGCTGCTCACTGACGGCCGATTCAGCGGCGGAACGCAGGGCGCGGCCATCGGCCATATTTCACCGGAAGCGGCGGAAGGAGGGCCGATTGCGCTTGTCAAAGAAGGGGATATTATTGCCATTAATATTCCGGCAAAGACGCTTAATTTAAAAGTCAGCGAGGCGGAACTGGCAAAACGCCGCAAATCTCTGAAACCTTTCCAGGCCAGAATAACCAGTGGTTATCTCGCCCGCTACGCCAGGATGGTTACTTCCGCATCAACGGGCGCGATATTCAATGACTGATTTTAATCAGGTTACCTGTTAACTCAGGAGGCGGCGACCCCGCCTCCTGAGTATCATGCTTCATTTTCTTCTTGATCCCTCATTGCCACTTTCCTGTCCAGGGCTGAACGGCCAGGTAGACTGCCGGTTGCCATATTAATTCTGCCGATGCGTTTAGTTTACTGTTGACAAATTAGTGGTAAAAAAGTTAACTATTACAAGTTGTTTTAATATCAGCAGTTTTATAATTGTTTTAGTAAGATAATTATGGAAAATTTGCCGCAACAACCCGCCGCCTACCGGATAACGCATCAGTTACAGGATGCGAAACTGACAGTTTATCTGGCGGGAGAATTCGGTATCAGGAATTTAGCCGCTTTTGTCGGAGACATTAATCGTCTGCTTGTTGCGGAACAAAGAGAAATCAGCGGGATAGATCTGGATTTTTCCGGCATAACCTATTTTGACAGCGCCGCCGCTCTGGCCGTTATCCGGGTCAGGGAGGAAACACCGGACAAAAAAATCAAATTTTCCTTTGTTAATCTAAATGAAGAAATAAGGGATATCTTCAGCGTCATCAATAACAAGGGAATAGCGCGCAGGCCGACAAAAGCAATAAAGCCGCGGGAAGGTATCCTTGTCCAGATTGGCGATACCTGTTTTCTTCTCGGGCGTGATTTTATCAATATGATTACTTTTGTGGGCGAACTGATTTACGCCCTTTCTTACACTATCATTCATCCCCGATCGCTGCGCAGTAAAGATGTTTTGTTTTACATGAAAAGGGCGGGAGTGGACGGCCTGCCGATAGTGGGATTAATCAGCGTCCTGATGGGCCTGATTATGGCTTTCATGTCTTTTCTGCAGTTGAAGCAAATCGGCGCCAATATTTATGTGCCGTCACTGGTGAGCTTTGCTATGGTAAAGGAACTGGGGCCGCTGATGACGGCGATTCTGGTTGCCGGCCGCTCCGGCTCGGCTTTTGCGGCGGAAATCGGAACGATGGTTGTCAATGAGGAAGTTGATGCTCTAAAGACAATGGGCTTTGATCCCATCCGCTTTATTGCCGTCCCCAAGGTTCTTGCCGCCATGCTGGTTGTTCCCTTATTGACTCTTTATGCCGATTTATTCGGCGTTTTCGGAGGTTTGATTGTCGGCGTCACCGGTCTTGATCTGACATTCAATACCTATATTGTTCAGTCCATGAAAACGATTAAAGTGTTTGATGTTGTGACGAGCCTGATCAAGGCGGCTGTGTTCGCCGCATTGATTGCCGGTATCGGCTGCCAGCGCGGTTTTCAGGTGCGTTCCGGCGCGCAGGATGTAGGAAAATACACCACATCAGCCGTTGTCTCCGCCATTTTCATGATTGTCGTGGCGGATTCCATTTTTGCCATTATGCTGCATTACGTAAGATAAAAGAGGTGGCCTTTGCGTTCAGGGGAAAACAAACCGATAATCACGGCCGATGATCTGACGGCACGGTACGGCAGCAATTTAATTTTCTCCAATGTCAGTTTTCAGGTAAACCGTGGTGAGGTGCTGGTGATTGTCGGAGAAAGCGGCTGCGGTAAGTCCACACTGCTGAGAATATTAATCGGCCTGGAAAAGCCCAGCTGCGGGCGCGTCCTTTTTCAAGGCAATGATATAGTTAATTCGGGCGAAGACGTTCTGCATAATTACCGGCAGAATATCGGAGTGCTTTTCCAGTCCAGCGCGCTGTTCAGTTCGATGACTCTGAACGAAAATATCGCCCTGCCGCTCACGGAATACACCAACCTGGACACGGAGACAATCAATTTGATTATTCAAATGAAACTGGGTATGGTGAACCTGTCCGGCTACGGGAATCACTATCCCGCCGAACTTTCCGGCGGCATGAAGAAAAGAGCAGGCATTGCGCGCGCCATGGCGCTTGATCCCATAGTCCTGTTCTTTGACGAGCTATCCGCCGGGCTTGATCCCGTCACGGCGGTGGAGCTCGACGAGTTGATAATAAAAACCAATGAAGCCCTGGGAACAACAATAGTAATTGTTACTCACGAACTCGAATCTATTTGCAAAATTGCCGATAGAGTAATAATGTTGGACAAGACGGCCAAGGGGATAATAGCGGAAGGCACACCGCAGGAACTGAAGGAAAATTCTGCTGATCCCCGGGTGCGCAGCTTCTTTTTGCGCCAGTTGCCGCAGAAAACAGCACAGGAATAAATTTATGGCAGGCAAAAAAGCAAAATTTCTGATCGGACTTTTTGTGGTCACCGGTTTGATGATCGGAGTCATTGTCATTATATGGGTAGGAGCAGCAGACTATTTCATGAAGGGGGCGACTTATATCGCCTACTTTGACGAATCGGTGCAGGGTCTGCAAACTGATTCGGCGGTAAAATACCGGGGTGTGGAAATAGGCAAGGTGGAAAGCATTGAAGTCGCGCCGGACAACCGGCTGATTGAAGTGGTGATGAAAGTCAATCTCTCCCACGATCTGCGCAACAACATTGTTGCGCAATTGCGCACCACAGGCATTACGGGGATAGTTTTTATTGAACTGGATTTGATTAAGCCCGGCGAGCCTCCCGATATTATAACGGTTAATTTTAAAACAGACTACCCGGTGCTGCCCTCGCGCCGTTCGGAAATCAGCCGCTTCCTGTCCGATGCCAACAAAATGATGCAAAACGTCCGGCAGATAGATTTTAAGGGAATATCGGAACAGATTAAAAACACTACTAAAGCAATTGAAAATTTTTTGGCCGGAGGCCGCGTCAGCAATATTATGAAAAATCTGGAATCTACGTCCGCTAATCTGGACAAAACCATCTCCCGGATAAATAAAATTGTCGCCGACGGCAAGATGGATGCCATTGTCCAGGATACAGCCCAGACGCTGGCGGACGCGCGGTTGCTGATTAATCGCGCCCGCAAGGAAATCGAAGAAATAAAGCTGGCGGAAACAGCGGGAAAGACCGGCAAGGTTATGGATGAACTGGAAAAAAGGAGCAAATCAATTGCTGTTGAGCTTCAGGATACGGCGGAAAACCTGCGCGTTACTTCGGAGAATCTGCAGGATCTCTCGGACAGCCTGAATAATAATCCCTCCGAGTTGCTGTTTGATCGCCCGCCGCTGCCGAAGAAAACCATGGAATAAAAAGGAAGGGTCTGGCCATGAAGCGAAAAACAAATATTACTGCCGGTATTGTTATCAGTCTGCTGCTGTGTTGTACAACCCTCAGCGGTTGCGGCGGCAACAGCGGCAAACCCAAACATCAGGCGGAACAGTACCTGCTCAGTTATCAGCCGCCGGTCTGGGAAAACAGGGCCCGGCTGGAAGCGACAATCCGCTTCGAGCGTTTTACAGTTTTTGCGGGATTCAATAATACCGCCATGATGTTCCGTCCGGATGATTACAGGATTGATTCGTTCAACTATAATCGCTGGGCGGTCAATCCCGCCGATATGATTGCCGATAATTTATTGCGGGATATGTTGTCCAGCGGCCTTTTCGTTGCGGTTTTTCCCCGGCACGCTGTAGACGAAGGGCGTTATATCCTGCAGGCGGGAGTGGAGGAATTCTTCCTCGGCGGCGGAAAAGAAGAGAAATCAGCCGTCCTGAATCTTACGGTAACACTGAAAGATTCGCGGGAACGCGACTCGACCAGGCGTATCCTTTTCCAGAAAAAATATCGTCACAGCCGGCAGCTCGGCGAGCTCTCCCCGCGCGGTTATTGTGAGGCGATGAGCCTGTCGCTCCAGACCGTATCCCGCAGCATTATCGCCGATACCTATGATGCAATAAAATCTGCCGCCCCATGAGATGAAATACCGATGAAAAAGATAAGCGTAATGACCAGGGAGAGCGTGGAAATGCTGGATATCACAGCTGCCGTTCAGAATGCGGTTTGCGAGGAAAATGTGCGAAGCGGCCTGTGTGTTGTTTTTACGCCCCACACGACTGCAGCGGTAACGATTAACGAAAACGCCGATCCCGCTGTTCCCGCAGATATCGCTGTTGCGCTGGAAAAAGCCATTCCGCACCGGGCGGCAAACTACCGGCACGTGGAAGGAAATTCTGCGGCGCATGTCAGGTCATCACTGGTTGGGGCTTCGGAAACGGTAATTATTGAGGAAGGCCGTCTTGTTCTGGGCACCTGGCAGGCAATTTTTTTCTGTGAATATGACGGTCCCCGTTCGCGGCAGGTATTTGTCAAAATCATTGCCGACAGATAGCCGGCTATGTTTTTGACTGTTTTAATACACGCAGCATCTGTTCATGAATGTGGCCGTTGGAAGCAATGATATGCGGTGAATAAAGATTCCATTCTCCACCGCCGATGTCTGTGATTTTTCCCCCCGCTTCTTCCAGCATCAGACAGGCGGCCGCCGTATCCCAGGGCATCAACTTCAGTTCCCAGAAACCGTCAAAACGTCCGCAAGCTACATAAGTAATGTCCAGGGCGGCGGCTCCGGCGCGGCGGATGGCCTGTGCCTCTTTAGCCATTGCACAGAAATTGGCGATATTATTTTCTTTGCTTTCTCTGATATCATAAGGGAAACCAGTCGCCAGCAGGCTGCGGTTCAAATCAACGTTGGTGGAAACGGCAAGCCGGCGGTTGTTTAACCATGCCCCGCCGCCCCGCTCGGCAGCAAAAGTATCATCGCGCATCGGATCATAAACAACTCCCAACACAATAACGCCGTTTTCTTCCAGCGCGAGGGAAACGCAAAAAACAGGATAACCATGGGCGTAATTGGTGGTGCCGTCCAGCGGATCAATAATCCAGCGCTTTTTTGCTCCGTTGCCCGTCGCCGCCGACTCTTCAGACATAATTCCGTGTTCCGGAAAGTAACGGCGAATTTTCGCTATAATCAAATCTTCGGACATTTTGTCGGCTTCAGTCACCAGATTGATTTCTCCCTTGTAATAAATCTCGTTTTTGCCGTGGAGTTTTTCCTTCAGCAATGCTCCGGCTTCCCGGGCCAGATCAACGGCGAAAACCTTCAATTTTTCCATATCATTATATCCTCAGTTTTATCGTTGCGTAACCATAGCAGAAAAGCGGCAGTTAACTCAACGTCTAAAGTTGTTCTTTAGGCGTTGCGTTGTGCGCAAATTAGTGCTAAACAAAACAAAAATTAAAAAACATAATATTATTATAGCTGATGGATGCCAGAAATAACAGTGACGGCGCATGTGCCGCGTTAAAGGAAAAAAGAGAAGCTGCCGGTCTGGAACTGAAAACCGTATTTCAGCGTACCAGATTAAGTGTTGATATTCTGGAAGCTATTGAAAATGGCGATTTTCATCTTCTGCCGGTACCCGTTTATACAAGAAACTTCATAAAAATATATTCCAGAGCGTTGGATATGGACAGCCAGCCGGTGCTGGACAGCTACGAAGCTTACCTGTGTTCTCTGAAGCCGGTTGAACCATGTCCCAAAGAAGAAAATCCCCGGGAAAAACCAGACGCCGGAAGCGGTCGCCGCAGGAATTTTCTATGGACTGCCGCAATTGCCGTAATTGTTCTGCTGGCCGTTTGGTTTATTTCTCTGCAATATAAACCGGCGGACGATTCTTCTTCGCTGAAACCGGGGAATATTACTGCCCCGCAGGATAAAAGTACGGATTCGATGGAGCCGGCATTAGAATTGCCGGACATGGAACCTGTTATCAATGTGGATGATTCAGCCGTCAACGGTGGCAAAACAAAAGAAACTGAAAAAAAGACAGCGGCGGAAAAGAGCGTCGCAAAGCCTGTTGCTGCAGCGGTAAAGCCGACTGTGAAGGAACAATCATCGCAGGCCGCCTCAGTAAAAAAGGAAATGCGCGCGGCGGCAGCGCCGGTTCCTGTTCCGGAAGAGTCTGCTGTGCTTGTCATCAGTGCGACAGAGGAAACATGGTTGAGAATTAAAACAGACCGTGAACAGGAATTGCAGTTTTTGCTGCAACCGGGCGACAAAATTGAACGTAAGGCTGCCGTTTTTGAACTGGACATCGGCAATGCCGGTGGTGTTAAGCTTCAGTATAAAGGTAAGGTTATTGAAAACCTGGGTGAATCCGGACAGGTAATTCACATGCGTCTGCCGGAATAACCCAGTATAAAAAAAGTGAGGTAAAATATGTTCGGAAGCATAGGAATGCCGGAAATTATCATAATACTGGTAATCGTCGTTATCATTTTTGGTGTGGGCAAACTGCCGGAAATCGGTTCCGCCCTCGGCAAAGGTATTAAAGATTTTAAGAAAGCAGTCAGCGACACTAAAGAAACGCCGCCTCAGGCACCGCAAAAGGAAGAAGATAAAAAATAGCTACTGTCTTGCCGATTAACCCGGAGCGTTAGTCCGGCCAATAAAGGCGAGCGGGATTAAACTGCTGAGCGACGAGAGCATCAGGGATTTTTTTCCAGGCCTTCTGGAAAATCCCTTATTAATTGCCGTGCTTCACCAGTTCTTCTCGTTGCTTTAAAGAGTCTTCCTTAAGTTCGTGCCGCCCCATTTTGGCGCTATTGGAAAAAGCTAGCTGTCGAGGCCGACGGAGACAGCGATAACCACATCTTCACACGTCTCAAAAAAAGCCCTCTTGATTTCATTTTTCTTTGTTACAGGATGCATAATGCTGTAATCGAGAGTTCCGTTCTTATTCCTCCTGGCCATATCAAGCATCTGAGCCAAAAAAAACTTTCCGCTGGCATCTTTAAAAATGTTGGCATCTTTGCCGACAAATTTATACAGAGCATCATAACCATGAGCCACTGTCTTGCCATTCTTCAAATCATAAGCCGATATATACAAATCACGATCAATAAAACTCCCTTTAATATTGCTGAATTCAGCCATGGCTCTTTCCCTGCCGTTTTGCTGCATGTATTGGACAGCTCTTTTGAGCATCGCCTTGCTTTCTTTTATTGTTGCTTTATTTTTGGTGCCGAAAAGCTGAACCATTTGATCAGTAAAACTGCGAATATCTTCGGCCTGCTTATTAATCTTTTGGGCTGATATAGCCAGGCCATCGGCTTTGGCTGCCGTCTGCTGCGTGACTTTATCCATATCCGCCACAGCCCTGTTCACCTGATCCAACCCGTCAGCCTGCTCCGAGCTGGCGGCGGCAATTTCGTCAATTAAGACGCTGATTCTGTCGGTGAACTCGATGTTCTTTTTAAAGGCATCTTTCGTGCGTAAGGTAAGTTCATTGCCTTTCTTGACCGATTTGGCTGTATTGCCAATCAGGACACCGGTGTTTTTTGCCGCCTCGGCGGAACGCATGGCCAGGTTGCGCACTTCATTGGCGACAACTGCAAAACCGGCGCCCGCTTCACCGGCGCGGGCGGCTTCTACGGCAGCATTCAAGGCCAGCAGATTTGTCTGAAAAGCAATGGCGTCAATTGTTTTTAAAATGCGTCCGGTTTCTTCACTGGATTTGGTAATTTCCGTGATGGCTTCCGCCATTTGGATCATATGTTCGTTGACATCCTGGACTATCTGCCGCGCTTCCCGGGCAATCAGCTTGCTTTGACGGGCATTGTCGGCGTTTTGTCTGGTCATTGTTGTCATTTCTTCCAGGGAGGCCGAGCTCTCTTCAACCGCCGCCGATTGGGAAGCAGCTCCCTCCGCCAGCGATTTCCCCGCCTTGGAAACTTCCTTGGATGCCGTGATAACTTCATTGCTGTTGCGCCCGATACCATAGGCAATCCGGCCCAGAGGACTTGTTAAGTTTTTGTAAATATGCATCATGTTGAGCACCAGGGATAAAACGGTAATAACGATAATCAGGAAGACTATCCACAAACTGGCAAATCCGACTTTGCCCAGAATATAAAACGCCATGATAAAAATACAAATGGCAGGCAATAAACGCTGGAAAATCTTGCTGGGGCGGTTTTTACCGTAAATACCTGTTAAGACAATCTCTCCCGCTCCCATGCAGGCAAACATGATTACCAAACCTAAAATTATATCAATGACCATCCAAAACCTCCCCTCCGTTTATTTATCGGGACTCCCCTCCCGGCAATTAAAATAATTTATTTTGGATGAAGCTATAACGAACGCAGCAGAAATCTTTACAGGGGCATCAATTTCTCCTATTTTCCCGATTCGATGTATTCGACGATTTTTTCGGCGATGGTTCGGATAACGCGCTCGAACTCGGCTTCATCCTTATCCAGCAGCGTCATGCGGAAGCCCTGCAGGTCGGTGAAGAACGAGGTGAGCGGCACAACGCAGATGCCTGTGGCGGCCAGCAGATAATAAACGAACCGCTTATCATGTTCAATATCATCGCCGCCGACCAGCTTTTCAATATAATCACGGATTTCTTTTTGCTTGATTTTCAGGCTTTGCCGGTCGTTCAGCACCGATTCGTTGAAGACAGCCGTCATGTAAAAAGCGCCGTTGGTTTTGTTGACCATCAGGCAGGGCACGTCCTTTAAAATATCATAAGCGATATTAGAGAGCTTTTCGTAATGCCTGGTGCGTTCCTGCAGATAATTCTGATATTCCGGGTGTGTCATAATCCGCGGAATCGCCATCTGTGGCAGCGTGGTGGAGCAAACCTCCGACATTTTCTGCTGAAAAATAGTATTGACGAAACGGGCAAAGGCCGGATCCTTACCGGAATTATAAACTTCAATCCAGCCGCAGCGTGAACCAGGCCAGGGAAATTCCTTGGAAATGCCCTTCATACAAACGCATGGCACTTCTTCAATGATATCGGAAATGGGCACGGTCTTTTTCCCGTTGTAAATGATATTGGTGTAGGTCTCATCAATAATAAGGAAAAGATCGTAATCTTTGGCAATCTGCACGACCTGCTTTAATGTTTCCACCGGATAGACGAATCCGGTGGGGTTATCCGGATTAATCAGCAAAATTCCCACAATGGAGCGGTGGCTTTTTACCTTTTGCTCGATTTCGCGGATATCCGGATACCAACTGCTGTAAGGATTCATCCTATAGGTATTGGGCGGAAAAGAAGCGTGCAGAACTTCCGCCATGAAATGCGTCGAATAAGTGGGCTCCGGCATAATCACGCGGGCATCCAGTTGCAGCGAGCTATAGGTGCGGGCAATGGCATCGCCCAGTCCATTGAAAAAAATAATATCATCGGGCGTAATCTGCACCTTGCCGCGTGCATTAGTGCGACAGGCGAGGAATTTTCTCGTTTCCAGCATACCCTTGGTCGGTGAATAGGCAAAAGAACCGTCTTCATTGATAATTTCAGTCAGAACACCTTTTATCCAGTCCGGTATTTTTTCTCCTTTTTGCACGGGATCACCGATATTTTCCCAGATTATTTCCACCCCGTATTCTTTCAGCTTGTCAGCGATAAGCACAATATTGCGTATTTCGTAAGTAAGGCCGCTGCCGCCTCTGCTTATTTCGAATCTCATAAAACGTCTAACTCCTTAAAAAAATTATCGTTGTTCCATATTACATTTTTGTCTGTTTATCCAGAGTTTTTTATGAATTTATTTTCATCTTTGATCCGCCAATTGCGGCAGTTCACATTTTTATTTTTTTTCAAAGACAAATTCATGTTTTCATGCTATCAGGGCGTCGAATTTCCTAAATATCCGATAATTGCAAAAAGAGGTTTGAATATGGAAGACACAAAAAGTTTTGCGGATTTATTTAATGAATCATACCAGACGCCCAGACATTTTTCCGTGGGTGAAAAGGTAAAGGCGACAATCGTCAAGATTTCGCCGGAATGGATTTTTCTGGATCTGGGCGCCAAAAGCGAAGGCTATATAGACAAACAGGAACTGACTGATGAGGACGGCAACCTCACAGTGAAAGAAGGCGACGAGATAACCGCTTATTTTCTTTCCTCACGGCACAGTGAAAAACTTTTTACCACGAAACTCACAGCCAGCAAAGCCGCCGATGATTATTTAATCAATGCCCTGGAGAACCGGATTCCGCTGGAAGCCACGGTGGAGAAGGAAATAAAAGGCGGTTTCTCCATCAAAATCAGTTCCAGTATCAGTGGTTTCTGCCCCTATTCGCAAATGGACATAAAAAGAATTGATGCTGCGGCGGATTATCTGGGCAGGAAAATGGAATTTCTGGTTATCGAGTATGGCGAACGCGGACGCAATATTATTTTGTCGCGCCGCCCGCTTTTGGAAAAAATCGAGCAGGAAAAAGTCAATGCTCTGAAAAGCACATTGAAAGTCGGCATGACGGTAAAGGGTGTAATAGCGTCCGTCCGCGATTTCGGAGCTTTTGTGGATATCGGCGGCCTGCAGGCGCTGCTGCCCGTTTCGGAAATGTCGTGGGGCCGGGTGGCCGATCCGAAAGAAATGTTCAAAACCGGCGCCGCCATCGAAGCGGTAATCATCAACCTTGATCTCGAAAATAACCGTGCCACATTATCTTTTAAAGATACGCTGGCCGATCCGTGGAATGATATGGCCGCCCGGTTCAGTGAAGGCGGAATCTATAATGGCCGGGTATCCAAACTCACCGATTTCGGAGCTTTTATCACACTGGCTTCCGGCATTGACGGCCTTTTGCATATTTCCAAGTTATCCCGCGGCAAAAAAATCAAGCATGCGAGCGACGTGCTGAAAGCGGATACGGAAATCGAAGTGAAGATTGAAAAAATCGACAGGGAAAACAAACGCCTTTCGCTTGATCTGGTGCGCGACGAAAAAGAAACGCCTGCCGGAGAAGAGACGGAAGATATCGGTAAATACCTGGGCAAAGCGCCGAAAAAAATGGGCACGTTGGGCGATCTGCTGAAAAAAGCCGGCAAAAAGAAAGGCTAAGTCGAAAGCACAATCAAAGCGTCGGCGACAACAGGTTTGGCGCCTTCGATAATAATCGGATTGAGATCAATCTCGGCTATTTCCGGATGGAGAAGAGCGATAAACCCGACGGCCTGGAGAATCAAAGCCAGGGTATCGGTATTAACCTTCGGCATTCCCCGGAATTCAGAAAGCAGCTTTTGCGCGCGAATGTCAGCAATCATTTCCCGCGCTTCTTCCAGGGCCAGCGGCGCGAGACGAATCGTTGTATCATGCAGCGCTTCGGTAAAAATTCCGCCCAGACCGAAAACAACGCAGGGGCCGAAACCAGCAAATCTCGTCATGCCCGCCAGAAATTCACGGCTGCCGGAAATCATTTGCTGCACCAGAAGGGGAACAGCTTTGCCTGCCGCCTGCTGAATTTTCTTAAATTCTATTTTCAACTTTTCTTCGTTTTCCACATTGAGGGCAATGAGTCCCTTACCGCTCTTATGCATTATTTCCCAGCTGCAGGCTTTGAGCGCCACCGGAAAGCCCAGTTCTTTTGCTGCGGCCAGCGCTTCCTGCGGAGTTGCAGTCAGCGTTTCTTGGACTACCGGAATGCCATAGGCGGCCAGCAGTTTTTTGGCCGCGTATTCATCCAGCGCTTTTTGATTACGCGCCAGCGCCTCGCTGATGATATTGGCGGCTGTTTCGTTAACCGGCGGCAGGGCGGGAGACACAGCGGTTTTTCTCTTTTTAACAAGGGCGTACTGATACAGGGAGATAAGGGCGCGGGCGGCTCTTTCCGGTGAATCAAAAACCGGCACGTTATTATCCTGATAGGCCTGCGTGTAATTATCCTCGCGGTCAAAGAAGGAGGAAACAATGAGCGGCATATTATATTTCTGCGGCAGCAAATATGCTCCGGATAAATCCCTGTCGAACATTTTGAAAAATTCGGCAAAGGGGACATCGCCGACCAGTTCATGGGCATGATCGTAAGCTTCTTTCATGAAACCTCTGCCCATTGCTCCGTGCAGAACAAGAGCATCCACTTCGCCGCTTTTCATGATAATTTCCGGAATCGTTATAGCCAGAAGCGGCATGTCCAGATCAAAAGTCATATCCACCGGATTGCCCGCCGCGGCATGCGGCTGAATATGCTTTTTGATTTCCTCCTGCAACTGCGGCGAAAAACGCGGCACATCCATCCCGGCGGAATCGCAGGCATAAGAAATGGCCGTAGCCGGACCACCCGAATTCGTCAGCACCCCCACACGCCTGCCGCCGAGCGGCGGCTGCGTCGCCAGCGCCCAACCCTGCGCGTAGAGCTCTTCCACGCTGCCGACGCGAATGATGCCCGACTGCCGGAAAATGCCGTCATAGAGAAAATCAGGCCCGGCCATCGCCCCGGTGTGGCTCAGCCCGGCGCGCGCTCCCGCCGCGGAGCCGCCGACATATTGGGCGAGAACGGGTTTAAATGGAGTAATACGCCTTGCGGCATCCACAAACCGCCGGCCGTCGCGAATGCCTTCAATATAAAGGATTATCGCTTTGGTATCATCATCTTCCGCCAGATATTCCATGGCGGTGACAATATCAATGTTTGCTTCATTACCCAGACTGATGGCCTTGCTCAGTCTTATTCCTTTTTTCTTGAGGTAATGCAGCGTCTGGGTAACATAAGTTCCGCTCTGCGAGGCCAGGCCGAGACGGCCGGGCAGTTTATCCATGCCCAGAACGGTTGTGTTGAGATTAATCTGCGAATTGATAATGCCGACGCAGTTGGGGCCGACAAAGCGCATATTATGACGGTTAACCGTGGCGATAAGCTTTTTTTCCATGTCTCTGCCGGATTCGCCGGTCTCTTTGAAACCGGCGGTAATGATAATCGCCCGGCGGGTGCCGATGGAACCGAATTCTTCCAACAGCGGAATGACATTTTTCGTGGGGATAGCTATGATAACCAGATCGGGAGCTTCGGGCAAATCGCGGGCGGCAGCGTAGGCCTTGCAGCCCAGCACAGTTTTTTCCTTGAGATGAATCGGATAGAATTTACCCTGATAACCGTCCTTGACAATGCTTAAAGCCTGCATTGTTCCCATTTTCATGGGATTATTACTGGCTCCGACAAAGGCGATGGATTGCGGATTCATTATGAGATGTAAAGGATTTTCTGCCATTAGTTACTCCTTCAAAAAATGATTGGTTATTGTTTACGGATATTGCTTATTCCAGGATATTTTTCAATCTGGCGGCGAGCGCCTTCATGTTATAAGGTTTCTGGATGAAACCGCGGCAGCCGGCCTTGAGCAGCTCCGCCGCCTGCCCGTTAATG
>JAKLDS010000010.1 GCA_022703375.1 Deltaproteobacteria bacterium
CAGGCCAGACGGAAATATTGCGCATCGCGCTTCATATCCTTGCCGACCGCCGTTACGGCCAGAGTCGGAATGCCATAACGGGTGCCTAAATCAACCATTTTTGTCATATTGATGATTGATTCCCGTTCATGCTCGCCGCCCACAAAAACCTGCACAGCCATGGCGCAGGCGTTCAGTCGGATTGATTCCTCGATATCCACAGCGATATCTTCATTGGAGAGTTCCTTGAGAATGCTGGTGCCGCCGGAAACCCGCAGCACTATGGAATTAGTGGCGGCAGGCGGGATGACGCTGCGGAGGATTCCCCGCGTGAGCATCAGGGTGTCGGCGTAGGGAACCAGAGGCAAAATGTTGATATCCACACGCTCCAGGCCGGTTGTCGGCCCCTGAAAATAACCGTGGTCAATCGCCAGCATCACCGTGCGGCCGGATTCGGGATTGAATATCCGGGAAAGACGGTTTTTCATTCCCCAATCCAGCGAATTGGAGCCTTTGAGGAAAAATCCTGCCGACTTTTGCGGCACATCGGCATAAAACATTTTGGCATCTTTCATTCCATCGAGGTCAGCCATATCATCTTCTCCTTTTCTTTCCGGCAATCAGGCAAGCATGATATTAATTGCCCGGTTATAAATGATGATTCTTTCTTATTACAATAACGCATATTTTTCAAGAATATACCGTTGACAAGGAACAGTTCTGAGCGAAACATTTTGCGGCGGAGCGAACACGGAACAGGGTTTGGTAATGTGCCGTTAGCGGAGAGGTATGTCATTTCGGATGACAAACAGTTGTTGGAGGCTGCTTAATTTCGCGTGATTCCGCCACTGGCCGGAAGTGATGTCAGTCGGCGCCGAGGCGGCGCACCTGTTCCATAATTTTCAGGGATTTTACTTCCCGGCCCAGCACGTGGGTGATAAAACCGCAGAGAATATTGCGGGATTCCGCAGCCAGGCTGTCGCCCAGTGCAACCATTTTTATTTTACCGATATCCATGTCTTTGCCCATGAGCAGGGTTCGCACCGTGCCTGCCGAAACTGATTGGTCGCAGCGGTCGGCCCGGGCGCAGGAGGCGCACTTGAGGCCACCCTCCCGGGCGTAAAAATAGTAAGAGTTGCCGTTGGTCAACGGAGCTTTACAGCTGATGCAACCCTCCAGCGCCGGTTCAAATCCGGCGAGCTTGAGCAGTCGCAATTCAAAAAAACGCACGGCGGCTTCCGATGCTTTTTCTTCCTGCAACAGTGCCAGAAAACTCCTCAGCAGTTCAAAAACTTTTTCGTTCTTCTTGCCTTCGGGGTTGAAATGATCGGCAAGTTCGATAAAATAGGAAGCGATTAATGTTTTCTCCAGGTTTTCCCGAATGGGACGGTAATGCTCGATGACGTCGCAGGCTTCAATGAAAGCCAGCATGTCGCGGCTTTTGCGGGTAAACATGATATTGGTCAACGAAAAAGGTTCAAAGACATTGGCAAACCTTTTTTTGCTGCGCTTGGCGCCTTTGGCAATTCCTTTGAGCTTGCCGAAATCGCTGCTGTAAAAAGTGACGATTAAATCAGATTCGCCGTAATTGAGGCAGCGCAGTACGAATCCGGCAGTCTTATGGCTTTCCCTGGCGCTCATATCTTTTCTCTAAAAAAGTTCATTATGCCTGATTTTTCCGCCCACCATCGTGAGGACGGCGCGTCCCTTGAGCGGCCAGCCGTTAAAGGGCGAATTCTTACCTTTGGAATGGAAATCCCTGACGTCAACCGTCCATTTAAGCTGCGGATTGATGATGGTGATATCGGCATCGGCTCCGGTCTGCAGCGTTCCTTTCGGCAGTTTGAGGATGCGCGACGGATTCAGGCTCATTTTCTCAATCAGTTGCGGCAGAGTCAGGACGCCCTCTTCCACAAGACGAAGACTCAAACCCACAGAAGTTTCCAGGCCGCTGATGCCGCAGGCAGCATATTCAAATTCCAGCTCTTTATCGGTGCGGGCATGCGGGGCATGATCGGTGGCAATGACATCAAGCGTGCCGTCGGCCAACCCCTCTTTAATGGCCGCAACATCGGCGGCGCTCCTCAGCGGCGGGTTGACTTTCAGTGCAGTGCTGTAGGTCTGCAATGCTTCGTCCGTCAGGGTGAAATAATGAGGCGCGGTTTCCGCTGTTACTTTTACGCCGCGTACTTTGGCTTCCCGAATCAGTTGCACGGAACCGGCGGTGCTGACATGCGCAATGTGAACCGCTGTTTTGGTGAAAGCGGCAATCAGGATGTCGCGGGCAATCATTACTTCTTCGGCACACGCGGGAATGCCGCGCAAACCAAGAATGGTGGAATAGTAGCCTTCATTCATCTGGCCGCCGGCGGAGAGATTGCTGTCTTCACAGTGAACAATCACCGGTAATTGCAGGGAATGGGCATATTCGAGCGTCCGGCGCATTAAAGCGGCGTCCATTACGGGTTTGCCGTCATCCGAGACGGCAATGGCGCCGGCTTCCTGCAAATCCCAGAACTCCGTCAGTTGAGAGCCGGCGGAGCTTTTACTGATGGCGCCGATGGGATAGACATTGGCAAGATCCGCCTCGGCTGCCTTTCTGATGACGAATTCCGTAATGGAACGGTTATCATTGACGGGATCGGTATTCGGCATGCAGGCGATGGAAGTAAATCCTCCCGCAACTGCGGCGGCGGAACCGCTGGCCACGGTCTCTTTATATTCCAGTCCCGGTTCGCGCAGATGCGTGTGCATATCCACCAGTCCAGGCGCGACAATCATTCCCGCAGCTTTGATGATTTTAATATCTTTGCCGTTTCTATTCTTTGCTGTTTCCGCTGTATTGCTGCCGAGAGCGGCTATTTTCCCCGCCGCGATTAAAACATCCGTCACAGCATCCATTTTTTGCGCCGGGCAAATCACCCGGGCGCCCGTTATCAGGATTTTCATTGACTACCTCCAGTGAGCAAGTAAAGCAGCGCCATGCGTACCGCCACTCCTTTGTTGACCTGGTCAAGAATCACCGAACGGTCGGGATCATCCGCGATATCGGGCGATATTTCCACGCCGCGGTTGATGGGGCCGGGGTGCATGACAATAGCATCCTTTTTTGCGAGTGCGATATTGCGGCGGTTCAGGCAGTAATGCTGCGAATATTCCCGAAGCGACGGGAAAATATTTTGTTTTTGGCGCTCCAGTTGAATGCGCAGCATCATGACCACGTCGGCGTTACTGATGGCTTCCTCCATTTTATTGTGAACAGTGATGCCCATTTGCTCGATATCGCGCGGCATCATTGTTGCGGGCCCCGCCAGTGCAACACTGGCGCCCATTTTGGTGAGTCCGTAAATATTGGAACGGGCCACGCGGCTGTGCGCAATATCGCCGATAATTGCTACTTTCAGGCCGGCGATTGCCCCCTTTTTTTCTTTAATCGTCATCATGTCGAGCAGAGCCTGCGAGGGATGCTCATGGGCGCCGTCGCCGGCATTGATGATGGATTGTCTGATGAGCGAGGCCAGCAGGCGCGGGGCGCCGGCGGCGCTGTGCCGGATAACAATAACATCGGGATTCATCGCTTCCAGATTGCGGGCGGTGTCAATCAGAGTTTCACCTTTGACGACGGAGCTCGTTGAGGCGGAGATGTTAATCGTGTCGGCGCTGAGCCGTTTTCCCGCTATTTCAAATGAAGTCCTTGTCCGCGTGCTGGCTTCAAAGAACAAATTGATGACAGTTTTGCCGCGCAGCGTCGGCACTTTCTTAATTTCGCGGGTGGAGATTTCCAGGAAGGATTCCGCCGTTGCCAGAATCAGGTTAATCTCGCCTACTGATAGATCCTGGATGCCCAGAATATCTTTCTTTTCCAGTTTCATAAGCATGCCTTATCTCATTAATTATTTTGCATCCTCAACGATAATCACCTCATCAATGCCGTTTTTCTCCACGAGGTTGACGGTTACCGCTTCCCAGAGCGAAGAAGGAAGGTTCTTGCCGACAAAATCGGCGCGGATGGGCAATTCGCGGTGACCGCGGTCAATCAACACCGCGAGCTGAATCATTTTGGGCCGGCCGAAATCAATCAGGGCGTCCATGGCGGCGCGGATTGTTCTGCCGGTAAACAGAACATCGTCAACCAGCACTACCTTTTTACCGTCCAGAGAAAAAGTTATATCGGTTTTTCCCGGATGCTGTTTTTTGTAGGAGGTGGAAATATCATCGCGGTAAAGAGTTACATCCAGAATACCCAGAGAAATATCTCCGCCTTCAATGCCGGAGATTTTCTTTTTCAGCCTTTCGGCTAAAAAAACGCCTCCTGTTCTGATGCCCACCAGAACCAGATCATCCATTCCCTTGTTTTTTTCCAGAATTTCGTAAGCAATTCTGGTCAGGCAGCGGTCAATGCCATCCCTGTCCATCACTGTTTTAAAGCTCTTCTTTTCCCCCATGTTTTACATCCTTAAAATCGAAATGTGAATACGGCAGCGCATAAAAAAAGCCTTTCCCCTTGCGGAGAAAGGCCCGAAAATTTATTTTGCAAAGTTGACATTTTTCTTTCCTTTTTCAATCTCGCCGGATCAAATTAAAAGGTTCAAACCTGACTCTTTCATATCCTGAAGCAGATGAAGTGTCAAGGTAAAAAATTTCCGAAAAAAAGGAATCAATCCGTCAGGGGAAGCATTCTGTCTATTTCAGCAGATTGCCGAGACGACCAAGGCGCGGCGAGCGCTCTTCGGCATCCCACGACCAGTAGATAATCAATGCTTTTCCTTCGACGTCTTTTAAATCAACGAATCCCCAGAAACGGCTGTCCATGCTTTCATCGCGATTATCGCCCATCACAAAAAGATGTCCCTGCGGCACGGTCACCGGGCCGAAATTATCGCGCTCGTTAATCGCGGCGGGATAAATTTTACTGTCGCTGTAAACGCCTACGCCGTCGGAATATTCCTTGCCGTTGAGAAATATCTTTTTATTCTTGATTTCAATTTTGTCTCCGCCCTTGCCGATAACACGTTTGATGTAATCCTTGGATCTGTCCTGCGGGTAGATGAAAACAATGATATCACCTCTTTCCGGATCGGTAACAGGGATAATTGTTTTACGGAAATAGGGTATTTTTACGCCGTAGATAAATTTATTTACCATCAGGTGATCGCCGATGAGCAGCGTTGGCTTCATGGAGCCGGAAGGTATTTTATAAGCGGCAATGATAAATGTCCGGATAACAACGGCAATTAAAATGGCGATAATAATCGCTTCGGCGTATTCTTTGACTTTCCCTTTTATTTTATCCGGCGAAGCATTTTTTGCTTTCTTATCAGCCATATTATTGAAAATCCTCTATGAGTAAATATTGGAAAGCGCCACGGCGATCATGGATAAAGTCAGCGCGCCCTTCAGCATCTTGCCGCCGATCATGATAAAAAAAGAGCGGTAAGAGGCTTTAAAGGGAATTTTTAATTTCGACTGCCGGTAAATTTCGACGGCCAGGACTCCCGCAAAGCCGCCCAAAAAGAAGCCGGTGATAATGCCCGGCCCCCAAAAAACCGGCGCCAGAATGACTGCTCCGGCGAAGCCTCCCAGAAGAGCAGACAGAAAACCGGCTCTGGATGGCCAGATGCGCACTGATTCGGACACATCAAGCAGGAATTCCACCGTTTCCGCGACAAGACAGATGATTAAAAGGCTTAAAATAATCTTGATTCCGATGCCGGCAAATCCGGTAAGCAGGGCGTAAATCAGAACATCAAAAAAAACGATTACGGTGCCGGGCAGACCGAATAAAGACAAATAAATGCCGACAAACAGAAACAGGATAAAAACATTTATTCCGACGGCGTCCAGAGAATACAAACTATTTCTTCCCCTTTAATTTGGCAATCCTGATGTTTTCAAAGAGAAGCACAATCGGGCTGGCGATGAAAACAGAAGAATACGTTCCAATTATTACACCTGCCAGGATGGCAAAAGACAAATCATGAATAACCGCTCCTCCCCAGATATACAGGGCTAAAACCGTCAGAAAAACGGTCAGCGAAGTAAGGATGGTTCGGCTCAGAGTCTGGTTGACGCTGAGGTTGATTACTTCAGCCAGGCTCTGCCGGGGATTCAATTTTATGTTTTCCCGGATTCTGTCCAGTACGACGATGGTGTCGTTAATGGAAAAACCGATGATAAAGAAAATAGCGGCCAGAATATTGATGGTGAATTCCATGTTCAGGATGGAAACCAGGCCGAGAATGATGAAGACGTCATGGACAAGGGCGATAATAGCGCCCAAACCGTAACGGAATTCAAACCGCCAGGCAATGTAAATCAACATGGCCAGCCAGGAAAGCACCACTGCCCAGATAGCTTTTTGCCGGAAATCCATGCCGACCTTGGAGCCGACTACTTCAACGCGCCGGATTTCGTAATCCTTGTTAAAAGCTTTGGCCAGGGGCGTTTCCAGATTATCAGCGAGCAGCTTCTGGTCGTTAAAAGATTCCTGTGTCCTGATTAAAAATTCGTTTGCCCCGAATTGCTGGATTATGCTGTTTTCCAGCTTTGTCGCTTTCAGAGCTTCGCGTATTTTATCAACGGGGATATCTTTGGTGAATTTGACCTGAATGATAGAGCCGCCGGCGAAATCAATGCCCAGATTAAAACCGCCGTGCATGATGACGGATAAAATACAAATTATAATTATTATTGACGAGAGAATTACCGCATATTTCATTTTCCCGACAAAATCTATGTTAATTCCAGGTTTGATTAACTGCATACAATGTCTCCTGACTGCAAAAATATTTTTAAATGCTCAACTTGTCAATCTTATAGTTCCAGGTAAAGTAATCGAAAATAATCCGCGTGACGAAAATTGCCGTAAAGAGGCTGGAGATAAGGCCGATAATTGTTGTCACGGCAAAACCTTTGATCGGTCCGGTGCCGAACATGATAAGAAATACGGCCGCCACTATACCGGTGATATGCGTATCGAGAATGGTGATAAAAGCCCGGGAATAACCGGCGTCTACGGCTGCCTTGATTGTCTTGCCCGAGCGCAGCTCTTCGCGCACCCGTTCAAAAATCAGAATATTGGCGTCCGTCGCGATACCGACCGTCAGCAGAATGCCGGCAATACCGGGCAGTGTGAGGGTGCCGCGGAAGGCGGCCATAGTGGCCAGTACGACGATAATGTTTGTCAGCAGCGCAAAATCGGCGACAAGTCCGGAAAGCCGGTAATAAACTGCCATGAAAACAATGACCAGCAGGGTGCCGATAATCGTGGCCATAATTCCCATATTAACCGAATCGGTTCCCAGTGAAGGACCGACTGTCCTTTCTTCCAGAATATTGACCGGTGCCGGCAGGGCGCCGGCACGCAGGACGATTGCCAGATCACGCGCCTCATCCATAGTGAAAGAGCCGCGGATAATGGCCTGGCCGCCGCTGATGCGGTCTTCAATGACCGGCGCGGAATGGACAACGCCGTCCAGCACGATGGCCAGACGCTTGCGGATATTTTCTCCCGTAATTCTTTCAAAATCAGCCGCGCCCTGCGAATTGAATTTAAGAGAGACATGCACTTCGCCATAGCGATCGGCTATCTGCACCTTGGCTTCTTCCAGTGAGGCGCCCGTTAAGAGACTTTTGCTTTTTAAGAGATAGGGTACGGAGCCGCGCTGTCCCGAAGATTTATCGGAGCGGGTTCCGTAAGCGATAATATCACCCTCGGGAATAACGCCTTTGAGCGCTTCTTCCAGGGAGTTTTCATCGTCCACCAGCTTGAATTCCAGGAGGGCGGTTTTTCCGATGAGCTTTTTCGCCCTTTCCGGATCTTTAACGCCCGGTAACTGCACCATGATGCGGTTGTCGCCCTGCGGGACGATTTCCGGCTCCGCGATACCGAACTGATCAACCCTGCTGCGGATTGTTTCCAGGCTGTGTTCAACTGTCAGCCTGCTCAGCTCAACCGCTCTTTTTTCCTTTAACTTTAAAGTGACTTTCTGGCCGGCTTCTTTACTGCCGGATGAGATAATTTCCAGATCGGGATACTGCTCGAGGAGTATTTTGTCCAACGTGGATTTGCCAGACGCTTCTGTCAGATCGAAGCTGATAAGGCTTTTGTTTGCTTCCAGATTGCGGAAACGAACTTTGCCGGCCATCAGCGATTCTTTCATATCATTGGCCAGACGTTCCACCATTGCCTCCAGCGCCTTGGCCGTATCAACTTCCAGAACGAGGTGCATTCCCCCCTGCAAATCAAGCCCCAGATGAATTTTTTCCTTGGGCAGGTAATCCTTCCACGGGGTTGGAATGTTAGTCAATACGGTGGGTACCAGAAAAACCAGCGCCGTCACACAAACAACTATGGCGACCGCCGCTCTAATTTTTAAAGATTTGAGCATGGATTATACCTTCCTTAATATTATTCTTTTGTCGCCGGAGCTCCGGACTTTTGCACCACGCCGCTGATGAAGCTGCGGGAAACTTTAATCCGCACCTTGTCGGCTATTTCCAGTGTCGCCACCGTATCCGTCAGCCCCGTAACCTTGCCATGAATGCCGCCCGATGTGATGACTGTATCTCCATGAGCCAGATTATCCAGCATGGCTTTCAGTTCCTTCTGCTTTTTCTGCTGCGGACGAATCATCAAAAAATAAAAAATACCAAAAATCACCACCATCGTGATGATAAAGCCCCAGTCGCCAAAGCCGCCCTGAGCGCCGGCCGGCGGCTGATTAGTACCCATTGCATATGCTAAATTTGTCATTTTATCTCCCCTTTAATTTAATAGAATTATTTTTAAATTCTGTAAATTTATCTTCCCGCAACGCCGCCCTGATTTCCTCCATCAGCCTGAGATAATAACGGACATTGTGAATGGTATTCAATACCATAGCCAGTATTTCGCCGGCAATGTAAAGATGCCTTAAATATGCGCGAGAGTAATTTTTGCATGTGTAACAATCGCAAGTTTCGTCCAGCGGGGCATTATCTTCCCGAAAACGGGCGTTCCTTATAACAATCTTTTCTTTATTTGTAAACAATAATCCGTGTCTGGCGCATCTTGTCGGCATAACGCAGTCAAACATGTCTATTCCGCAGGAAACACCATGAATAATATCCTCCGGAGTTCCCACACCCATCAGGTAACGGGGCTTTTCCGGCGGCAGGAGAGGGGTAATCTGATCCGCTATATCATACATGATTTCTTTCGGTTCGCCGACGCTGACGCCGCCCAAGGCATAACCGGCAAAATCAAGAGCAACTGTCTTTTCCAGCGATTCTCTGCGCAAATCAAGATAAGTTCCTCCCTGAACGATGCCGAAGAGAGCCTGATCGTTCACCGTTTTGGCTTGTTTACAGAGCTTTGACCATTTTGCCGTTAAATCCAGCGATTTCTGCGTCTCGGAAAAGGTAGCCGGATACGGTGTGCAGTCGTCGAGGCACATCATGATATCCGAGCCCAGCGCCTCCTGGATGGCAATAGCTTTCTGCGGTGTCAGCAGATGCCGGGAGCCGTCAATGTGGGAGTTGAAAATGACTCCTTCCGCGGTAATTTTTCTCAGCGCGCCCAGGCTGAAAACCTGAAAACCGCCGCTGTCCGTGAGAAGCGGTCCCTGCCAGTTCATAAAATTGTGCAGTCCGCCCAGCTTTTTAATCAGATCCTGGCCGGGGCGCAGGTATAGGTGGTAGGTGTTGGCGAGAATTACCGAGGCGCCGCAGTTTTGCAGCTGTTCGGGCAGCAGGGATTTCACGGTGCCCTGAGTGCCCACAGGCATAAAGACCGGCGTCTTAATCACTCCGTGGGCGGTCTGTATCATTCCCAGCCGCGCTTGCGATTCCCTGTCTTTTTTCAGCAGATCAAATTTAAAGTTCATGGGCCTTTACCGGTTTACTAAAGAATCAGCATGCAATCACCGTAGCTGTAAAAAAAATATTTTTTCTCAACCGCGCTCCGATAGGCATTTTTGACAGAATCGGTTCCGGCAAAAGCGCAAACAAGCAGAAACAATGACGATTTCGGCAAATGAAAATTAGTGATAAGCCCGTCAATCCGTTTGAATTTATAGCCAGGATAGATAAAAATGGATGTCCAGCCCTTTTGCGGTTTAATCAGGCCGTTTTCCGCCGCCGCGCTCTCCAATGTTCTGACGGATGTCGTGCCCACGGCAATGACGCGCTTTGCTTGATTGATTAAGGCTGCTGTTTTTTCGCTTATCTCATAATATTCCTGTTCCATTTGATGGTCTTCCACTTGATCCGCCGTAATGGGCAGAAAGGTCCCGTAGCCGACATGCAGGGTTACCGGGGCTATACGCACTTCTTTTTGTGCCAGTTTTTGTATAACTTCCGGTGAAAAATGCAGTCCGGCCGTTGGAGCGGCAATGGAGCCGTCGTTTTTTGCGTAAATTGTCTGGTAGCGCTCACGATCAGCCATAATGTTTTTCGTCAGATTTTTTTGCCGGCGAATGTAGGGAGGCAGGGGAGCACGGCCATAAAGCCTGAGATATTCCAGAAAATCGCCGGGTGCGGTAAACTCCAGCAGCCATTTCTTGTCGGATATCCGGTCGAGAACCTTCACCTGCGTCTGGCCTTCCAGATAAATCGTGTCATTTTCCCGCAGTCTTTTCGCCGGTTTTAAGAGCGCTTCCCATGTTTGCGTCTCTCCTGTGCCTGATTTCTTTGTTAAAAGCAGGATATCGAACTGTGCGCCGGTTGCCTTGCGGCCGGAGATTCTGGCCGGTATCACACGGGATTCATTGATTACCAGGACGTCGCCTTGCTGCAGGAATGAGGGCAGATCAAAGAAATTGAAGTCGGCGGCGCTGCCGGCCGCCCTGTTAAGCAGCATCATCCGGGAATGATCCCGCTGCGGACAGGGTTGCTGGGCGATGCGCTCCGCCGGCAAATCATATGAGAAATCTTTCAAATCCATTTTTTGCAACTCCAGAGCGCTTCCGGAAAATTAAACTTATAATTATCCCGCTGTGACTTCGCTTCGGGGATAATTCCCCGTTTGGCAATGCAAACGGGATAATTTGCTCATCAAACTTTAGTGTGTTTCGCTTCTAAAGTTTGTGGCTCATTACGACCAGCAAATTCCAGTACACTTCGTCCGGCATTCGCCGGATTCCATTTCTGAAATTTGGGTCTCATTAAAAGGTTGCGGCAAATAAGCAAAATTAAACGCTTATGTCAATTAATTAATATTAAAGGCGTCCCAGATACAGCAGAAGCAGTCCCACGATTATTACGGAGATACCGGTAAACCGCAACGTTGCCTCGGGCAAGGCCACAATTTTCAACAGGTATGTTTTTATTTTTTCCGGGAAGAGAAAATAGGGCAGACCTTCAATTATCAAAACCATGCCTAAAACACAGAGAAAATATTTCATTTTGCCTTGGCCTCTTTTTTCTTTATTTCATTCCAGAGAGCATCCATTTCTTTTAAGCCGGTCTCGCCCGGCTTAATCCCTCTTGCGGCGAGCGTCGCCATAATTGCGGAAAAACGACGCACGAACTTATTGGTTGTTTGGGATAAAGCCGTTTCCGCATCAACATTAACAAACCGGCTTAAATTCACCACGGTAAACAGGATATCACCCAATTCTTCCTTGATCAGACTTTGATTGTTGCTTTGCCGGGCGGCGATGAATTCACCCAGTTCTTCATTTAATTTATCAATAACTTCATTTGTTGTTTCCCAGTCAAAGTGATATTGCGCGGCTTCTCCCGTGATTTTCTGCGCTCTCAGCAGGGCCGGCAGAGAACGGGGAATGCCGTCAAATATTTTTTTTTCACGGTTTTTCGATTCCCGCTCTCTGGCTTTAATCTTCTGCCAGTTTTCCTTCACTTCTTCGGTGGAACTGACCTTTACATCCCCGAAAACATGAGGATGCCGCCGGATCATCTTCTCTCGGATGCCCGTCAGGACATCGGTCAGGGAAAAATCTCCGGCCTCATCGGCCATTTCGGCCAGAAACAGTATTTGAAAGAGTAAATCACCCAGTTCCTCCTTAAGCCCCTGAGAATCTGCCTCTGCCAGCTCATCAATGACCTCGTAAGCTTCAGCCAAGAGGTATTTACCGATATCTTCCTTCTTTTGCTGTTTATCCCACGGACAGCCATTGGGCGCCCGCAATTTCTTAATCAGGGCGACAAGCGCCGCCAGTTCCTGATAAACTTCCTCGTTATCCATGGCAATTCCTTTAATCATTTGTGTGCGGTTGAATCACTAGCATAGAACAAAGAAGCGGGCAATAGGTGGTGGTATATTGATAATTGCGTCTTGTCGGACCAAAGCCGGAGCGCAACTTCTAAGACACAGCAGGTAATGATGGATCATCTCCTAAAGCTTTTAACTGTAATACCCGATTTGCAAAGAAGACAGGGCAGGCGTCAATGAAATAGTTCCGTCTATTAATAAGGGAGTGTTTTCTGCTCAGAACATTGAAATAATAACAGTATTACACCATATGTTGTATTAAAAAAATATTGACACACAAGATAACCTCGATTATATAGGGATGGCAGCGATTAATCGAAGTAGCTGTAAAAAGGGAGGTAAAGTGATCAGAGATAATATGAACAGAAGTTTGTATAATCAGGCGCGTTTCATCAAACTCACCGTTGGCAGAGAAAAACCTCTTCCTTACTGGAGCACCAAAAATGAAGTTCTTCTTCACAAAAAAACTTTAAAACTCAGGCATTTTCCCCATCGTAAAATAAAGCAGAAGATACCGGTGCTGATTTTACCGCCCCAGGCCGGTAATCACTGCAATCTGGCTGATTTTGCTCCTGATCAGAGCTTGGTACGAGTTTTTCAGGGATATGGTTTTGACGTTTATGTAACCGAATGGCTTTCGGCGACAGTAAAAGATAAGGATATGGGAATTGAAGACTATATCAATCTGACTGATGAAGCCGTTGACACGGTGATGGCGAAAGCGGGCTCGGACAAGGTTCATATCGTGGGCGAATGTCAGGGAGGGTGGCAGGCCGCCATGTATACCAGTCTGCATCCGGAAAAAATAGAAAGTCTTGTTGTGGCCGCAGCGCCGATAGATATGGAAGCCGATAAATGCCGAATCGCTGATTACGTGAAAATGCCGCTTTCCTACTTCCGGTTTTTCATTGCCCTGGGTTACGGTTTAATGGATGGACGGATAATGATCATGGGTTTTAAAATCATGCAGATGAATGAATTTTATCACCAGAAATACAAACGGCTCTGGCAGATGATTGAAAACGGAGACGAGGATGGCATTGAAAGGCATCAGAGATTTGAAAACTGGTTTGGCTATACGCAGAAATTGCCGGGTCGGTTTTATCTGGAAGTGGTGGACAAACTCTTCAAGAAAAACGGCCTGGTGAAAAGGCTGATAGCAGTAAATGATAATATTATCGACTTGAAAGATATCAAATGCCGGACGGTTTTGATGGCCGGAGAAAAGGATCAGATAACGACACCCGGGCAGGTTTTGGCCTTAAAAAATTATATTTCCACGCCGAAAAAAGATATTCATTCATTTATGACGACGGGCGGTCATATCGGAACTTTAATGGGCAAGGATTCCTTAAAAGACAGCTGGCCCAAGGTGATTGAGCTGTTGCGGGCCTCGTAATACCGGAAATTCGGGCGGCAAAATAATCAGGCGGCGCGAATTTCCGATTCTTTATTGCTAAATGTATTGATATTATTGATTTTTGTTTAAAAAAATTATCTTGACAAGCCAGAAAAAAAGCGTATCCTTTGCCGTCAAAAATCAGGGTATTCAATACCTGCTTTAATAAAATTGAAAATCTTGGAAAGGAGGTTAGCTCAAATGAAAAAAGTATTTGCCATTCTTCTTACCGTGCTTTTCTTAGCTTCATTATCAGTATTAGGCTGCAAAGAAGCACCCCAGCAGGAAGCAGCTCCGAAAGTTGAAGCGCCTGCAGCGGCACCGGCAGCAGCAACAGCGGCACCGGAAGCAGCAGCAACAGCAGCAACAGCGGCACCGGCAGCAGCAACAGCGGCACCGGCAGCACCTGCAAAATAATTTCATAATAAATATTTTACGCAGGATAAAACAACCGAGTATCCGATTTTCCAAGGTACTCGGTTTTTTTATACGTTTTTCCTGCATCCCGTTGTATTTATGGCTTGCTTTAATGAAAAGTAATATTATAATAAAAAATAAACCATAAATAATATTGGAGGTGTCTTATGTCTGAAAGAACGGGAGATCTTTTCAAGGGACTGGTCATCGGCGGATTAATCGGGGCGGCTCTGGGAATTTTATTTGCGCCCAAAAGCGGCAAAGAAACCAGGGAAGATATAGGGCGCAAAACAGATGAAATTATCAGCAAGGCCAAAGAAGAATATGAAAAAGCAGTGGAAAAAAGCAAACTGGCTTATGAAGCTGCCGTAAAGCGCCTGGGAGATTTACAGACATCGGCCAAGGCAAAAGTTGAGGAAGTGGAAACCAAGGTGACGGAACTTGCCAGTCAGGGAGCGGAAACGATTCAGGATAATAAAACGCGCTTGAAAAAAGCAATTGATGCCGGTGTGGAAGCTTATCGGGAAGAAAAGAGTAAAAAACCGGCATGAAGGATAACTTCATGATTGATATTTTGCTTGCAGCGAAATAGTCAGATTCAAGGAGAGATACATGTATCTGGAAATCAGTTTGTTGATTTTAGGCATAGCGTTTCTTATTCTGGTAATTTTTTGCATTCCCATTCTGGTCCAGGTATGGCGCACGGCAAAGGATATAACGATTACTCTGAATTCTCTTAATTCCAGCCTGCCCTTGCTGTTGAAGAATATGGAAGAGATAACAACCAATATTAATAAATCAACGGCCGCTGTTAATCAGGAGGTGCAATATTTTTCCCTGACGCTTAACCGGTTTAATTCTTCACTTGCCGGCATTGCTGATGATATGGAGCATCTTCTGCCGCTGTTGATGAACACGCCGGTTTACCAAAAAATCAGAAATGTGGTTGCTGTTATAAAAGGAGTGCGGGCATTCCTGGATGTACTCACGGCCAAAGAGTGACGACTTGGTTTAAGAAGTCCTGATGCCGTTTGCCGCCTTGTCCGTTGCTACCGGTTGAGGAATAGTGCTTTTGCCAAGACGTCAGGAGAAACAACTTATAAACTTTACCGGCATTAATTAGCTATTATGGGTAAAACTTCGTTTTCTGGAAAATGGGGCAGGGTTCAGGTTCAGAAAAAAGCGCCCGTTGCCCCGGAACCAACAAAATCACCGGAGGAATCAGTGCGTCAGATGAAGCAGGCGCAAAAGTCCGCCGCCGATGATGATTACCGGGAGAAGGCGCTGGCGATGCACGGGCTTTTGTGCGCGCGGTGCGGCCGCGAGTTTACCGAAGCAAACAGAAAGCTTTTGACTGTTCATCACAAAGACGGCAATCATTTCAACAATCCGCCCGACGGCAGCAACTGGGAGAATCTCTGCGCTTATTGTCACGAGGATGTCCACAGCAGGGGAGTGTTGGCCGAGTATCTGGGCAACAGTAAGGCTAACCGCGAATACAGCGTTGTTTATAAAGATACGCAGGCAGCGGCCGGTTCGGGATTGCTGGCGGAGAAATTAAAGAAGGCTTTGCAGAAAAGAAGCTGATTTTCCTGTTCATTATCTGCCGGCGATTGGCAATCAGTGGATGATGCTCTTATTCTTTGTTTCCCGGACTACTTTATCGCCGACTGATGTCCCGCAGTGAACGCAGGTGTAGTCATACTTTTCACCCTCCGGCAATATCAGCAGTAGCCTCTTTCTCACCTGGACGGCCTTTTGGCAACGCGGGCAGAATAATTCAGTGGCGTCAAAATCCTGGTAGCTCTGTCTCATCGTCAATCAGTCTCCGGTATTTTTTTCCAGTTCGCAAGCCAGATATCCGGCTCGCTGTCGCTCGGCGCCCGATAATCGCCGCGCGGCGAAAGGGATCCCCCCGAACCGACTTTCGGACCGTTGGGGATGCAGGAACGTTTGAACTGGGATGTTTTGAAAAAGCGATACAGATAAACGTAAAGCCATTTTTTTATTTCTTTCAAAGTGTAGGACTTTCTCTTTGCGTCAGGGATATCAGGCCAGTCGCCTTTTGTCTTATCCCGCCAGACGCAGTAAGCCAGAAATGCGACTTTTGCCGGCTGATAGCCGAATCGCGTCAGGAAAAAATTGTTAAAATCCTGTAATTCGTAGGGGCCGACAGACTCTTCCGTTTTCTGGGAAGGCTGAGAGCCCAGATTGCCAGGAATGAGTTCGGGTGAAATTTCGGTTTGCAGAACATCAACCAGAGTTTCCGATACTGCCGCAGAAAACTGGCCGGTTTGAGCCACCCAGCGGATTAAATGCTGAATCAGCGTTTTCGGGACGCTGGCGTTGACGTTGTAGTGTGACATATGATCGCCGACCCCGTAAGTACTCCAGCCCAGCGCCAGCTCGCTCAAATCCCCTGTGCCGACAACAATAGCCTTTCTCAGATTGGCCAGGCGAAACAAACTGGAAGTGCGCGCGCCGGCCTGCACGTTTTCGAACGTTATATCATATTCCTTTTTCCCGTCAGCAAAGGGATGGCCGATATCCTTGAACATCTGGCGGGAGGCCTCTTTGATGTCCAGTTCATTGACTTCCACTCCGATGGCCTGCATCAGCCGCAGAGCATTATTGTATGTTTTAGCCGATGTGGCAAAACCCGGCATTGTGTAACCACGGACATTGCTGCGGGGCAGTCCGAGCAGATCCATTGCTTTAGCGGCGACCAGCAGGGCGTGCGTCGAATCCAGGCCGCCGGAAACGCCGATGACGATATTTTTAATGCCCGAAGATTCGAGTCTTTTTGTCAGTCCCTGCACCTGGATATTATAGGCCTCGTAACAGCGCGCGTCGCGTTGCGCGGACTCGGCGGGGATGTAGGGAAAACGCGGGTATCGGCGATTGAGCAATAACCGGCCGGCAGGCTGTGATACCGAAAAATCAATCCTGCGGAAAGATGATATCCTTTCTTTATGATCAGAGGCGTTTTTACTGAAAGTATTCTGCCGCATCCGGTCTTGCGCCAAACGGTCCAGGTCCAGATCAGAGTAAATTATCTGCGCCTGTTTGGAAAACCTTGACGATTCGGCAAGCAGATTGCCGTTTTCATGAATCATGGCGTGGCCGTCCCAGGCCAGATCCGTTGTTGATTCGCCATAGCCTGCGGCAGCATAAAGACAGGAGGCGATGCAGCGCGCCGACTGATTGGCGGCCAGTTCCAGACGATACCGGGATTTGCCTATGGTAACATTGGACGCCGATAAATTGCCGATAACGGTTGCTCCCGCGAGTGCGGCAAAGCTGGAAGGGGGAACGGGAACCCATAAATCCTCGCATATTTCGAGGTAAAAAATAAAATTAGCAATATTGGTGACGCGGAAAAGAAGATCGGCGCCGAACGGCACATTTTTTTCGCCGGCCAGATCAATCGTCGGGGAAAGTGCTTCTGCGGCGGGAGTAAATTGGCGAGCCTCATAAAATTCACGGTAGTTGGGCAGATATGATTTAACGGCAACTCCCGGAATCCGGCCGCGGTAAAAAACAACAGCGCAATTAAACAGCCGGCAATCAACGCGCAGGGGAGCGCCGACAACCATGACGGTGTTTATTTTCCGGGATTCCTCCTTGATTTTCAGCAGGGCTTTCTCAACACCCAGCAGCAGGGCATCCTGCTGGAATAAATCATCGTTGGAATAAGCGGATATTCCCAACTCCGGGAAAACGGTGAAGACAGTTTTTTTCGCCGCGGCGGCGCGGGCCAGTTCAATTGTCTTTTGCGTATTAAAGGCGGGATCGGCAACCCTGACTTCCGGCACGCCGACAGCAACGCGGATAAAGCCCTGATTGTACAAATTGAAAAAATCATTCTTTTGTTTTACCGGCATATCCTAGCCTTTCTCGACATAAGCGTAAGCGCTGTGATTATGAATGCTTTCAAAATTCTCGGCCTCGACGCTGTACCAGGTAAAATTATCATCGCTGTTGAGGTGCACGGCCACCGAGCGCACGACATCTTCCACGAACTTGGGATTTTCGTAGGCCTTTTCCGTGACAAATTTTTCATCAGACCTCTTCAGGAGGGAATAGACCTCGGAGCTCGCGGAATCCTCCACGATTTTGATAACATCTTCAATCCAGAAAAATTTCTTATAACGAACCCTGACTGTAACGAGGCTGCGCTGATTGTGCGCACCGAACCGGCTGATTTCCCGTGAACAGGGGCACACCGTTGTCACCGGAACGACAATTCCCACCAGATAATCATTTTTCTCGTTGCTGTTTTCCGCCTTAATGAAACAGCGGTATTCCATCAGGCTTCTGGCTTTGGAAACCGGGGCGGTTTTTTCCAGGAAATAGGGGAACTCTATTTCCAGATGCGCCGACTGGGCGTGCAGTTTCTGTTTCATTTTTTCCAGCATGGCCTGAAAAGTCCGGATGCTGATTTGCCCCTGGAATTCGTTGAGCACTTCCACAAAACGGCTCATATGCGTGCCTTTGAGATGGTGCGGCAGATCAACATACATATTGATTGTTGCGTTGACGGCTTGTGTGCCGCGGGCGCGATCAAGCACGATAATCGGGTATTTGATGTTCTTTACACCGACTTTTTTAATGTCTATATTGCGAAAATCTTTCTGGTTTTGAATGTCAATCACGACAGCCTCGTAAAACGTCCATATATCCCGCCCAAGCGGGAAAAACCCTCATCCCGTCACTCTTCTGTATATACTACAGACGCTTCGTCCGATTCCCAAATTTTTACCCTCGATAGAGTAACCTGTTCGGCCGTTGCACGTTTGGCGATTTCCTGAAAAATAAACCTGGCCATGTTTTCCGCCGAGGGATTGCTTCCCGAAAAAGCCTCAAGATCATTGATATATTTATGGTCAAGGCAAGCAAGGACTTCGCCCAGCCATTTTTTTACCGTGCGGAAATCAATTAATATTCCCAAATCATTTAATTTAGCCGCGGCGACGGTCACTTCCACCTGGAAATTATGCCCGTGCAGCTCTTCACATTTTCCCCCTATTTCCGCAAGCTTATGTGCCGCCGCGAATGATTTTCTTATCGTAACTTCGTACATTTTTCTCCCCGAATATTATTAATTCTTTAGCATACTTTTACAAGACAGGAAATAATTAAAAATTCCGGAAGTTGCTTCGTATCGTGCTGCCCATACCGGTTGTTTTCCCCCTCTTTATTTGTGAGGAAAAAGACTTTATGCTGGTGAAAATGACCATTAAATGATTTGACAATCGCCGGAAAAACAGACGGCAATTGCCGTTAATAATAAATAAACCTCAAAAAAACAATAGATTGCGCCACTGCTGCCGTAGGCATAGTGCTGATGTGGCACACTAGTTGCTGAAAGTACAGCAAAAATGATAAAGACAAACAACCAATATAAATAAGGAGGTGACAGGCAAATAAAAAATGTTGGACAAAGTCCAAAGAATGATGTAATTTTCCAACACACAAAGCACAAAGCAAAATCAAATGCCATTATAAGGAGGGTAATATGTTAAAGATTTTCAGTAAAAAAGGACAAAAAGGTTTCACGTTGATTGAGTTGATGATTGTTATCGCGATTATCGGTATTCTGGCAGCTATCGCTATTCCGCAGTTTCAGGCATACCGGGCGAGAGGTTATGCCTCAAGCATGATTGCGGATGCGAAAAATGCTCATACGGCTATCGCCGCCTATCTGGCTGACAATCCTGGTGTAGCAGCGCCTGCTGATGCTGCTGTCGGTCCCGCTGCAGGAGCTGTTTATACGCAGATGAGGGCGACTTCGGGAAATACAATTACGGTAGCCGCCGGTGGAGATGTGACAGTCACAGAAACTGCGGGTGGTCGCGGTTTAACTGCCGGTTCTAACTATGTAATCACTTCGGCAGGCGTCAATACTAACAATATAACCGTTCAATAATCAATAGGCCTGGAAAGCGGGAGTGAGATCACATACTTTCGCGATCGAGGTAGCTGACAGAAAAGTATGGGGGACAATTGTCCCCCTCTTTTTTTACCAATTATTTTTACTATGACCCATACGTTTAATGCGATATTCGCTGCTGCTATGGTTGGTCTGGAACGGATAATTCATCTCCGGCAGAAAACTTTCAAAATAATTTAGAAACATAATCTCCCTCACAGGATTCTAAATTGCCAATGTTTGCTGATTTCAAAATAAAGAGGGAACACCTCGTATCTCTGATTATCCTGACTTTGGCATTTCTTACCCTTGTTACCTACTGGCAAACACAAAATCATGATTTCATAGATTACGATGATCAGATTTATGTTACGGAAAATCATCTGATTCAGGAGGAGATAAGTTTAAAGAGCATTGCCGGCACATTGACAAATGTGCACCCCCGTCACGGTCACTGGCATCCCCTGACGATGCTGTCGCACATGCTGGACTGGCAGCTTTTCGGGAACAGGGCAGGAGGGCATCACTGGACTAATGTCATAATTCATGTTTTCAACACAATTTTGCTTTTTTTGCTCTGGCGGATAATGACCGGAGCACTGTGGCGCAGCGCCTTTGTCGCCGCGCTGTTTGCCATTCATCCGATTAATGTCGAGTCTGTAGCCTGGATAGCTGAGCGGAAAAATGTTTTGAGCACATTTTTCTGGTTGCTGACGATGATCTGTTATGTCTGGTATGTCCGGTCACCCGTTTTTAAACGGTATTTGACCGTTTTGCTTTTTTTTATTCTGGGGTTGTTGTCCAAGGCAATGCTCGTGACATTGCCGTTAGTTCTGCTGCTGATGGATTACTGGCCGTTGCAACGAACAAACCTCCGTCAGCAAGAAGAGCGATCAATTTCCGCTGCTTTAGTCCAGAGGCAGAAGCTGTCTTTTCTGATTCTGGAAAAAATTCCGTTGTTCATTATCGCACTGGTGTTTTCAGGCCTGGCTTTATCTGCAGCGAAAACCGGATATGCCTTTGCCAATTTGGAGTCCGTATCCTTCTCTGACCATGCCCTGAACGTCATTTTTTCTTATGCGTTGTATGTTAAGAAATTATTCTGGCCGACGGACCTCGCTGTTTTTTACCCTCACGGAATTATACTCGCGTGGCAGGCATCACTGGCGGCAATATTTCTCATTGTTGTGACTTTTCTCGTTTGTAAAAATTTCCGAAAATATCCCTATCTCCCTGTCGGATGGTTTTGGTATCTGGTCACTATGGTTCCCGTTGGCGGCCTGATTCGGGTTGGCGACCAGTCCATGGCTGATCGTTATGCCTATGTTCCCTTTGTAGGACTTTTCGTTATGTTGGCCTGGCTTGTTCCGCAGGTTTTTGCCAAATTACGCCAGGCAAAAAAATACATCTTTTCCATATTTATTACGTGCATCATCATTCTTACGATTTTAACATATACTCAAATAGGAATGTGGAAAAATACGACATCTCTTTTTGAAAAAGCCTTGCAGGTCAATCCGGAGAATTACACGGCTTATAATATACTGGGCTCGGAGGAAGCCCGAAGAGGAAAACACAAGCAGGCTTTGTTCTATTATCAGAAGGCGCTGCAAATCAATCCGAAATTTTCCCGTGCGTACAGTAACGCGGGTAACTCATTTCTCGCATTGGGGAGATATGAAGAGGCGGATGACTACTACCAGAAAGCAATCGCCATTAATGAAAAACTGGATATAGCGCATTACAATCTTGGAGTATTGAAGCTGTTGCTGAATAGACCCCGGGATGCTGTTCAATATTTTGAAAAAGCCCTGATAATCACACCGGGTTTCGTTAATGCCCGTTTCAATCTGGGTGTTGCGCTGTTCAGAACGGGAAGGATTTCAGATGCTGTTGAACATTTTGAAAAAGCGTTGGAATTGAATCCCGCGAACACGGAAGCTCAGAGGGCATTACAGGTATGTCGCGATTGGCAGAAAAAAAGCGGGGTTGAATAAAATGACGGTAATTTTCGAAAAAGAGAAATCCGCCTACCGGGAAACCCGGCGAGCTTTTTGGAATCGTAATTCTGAAATTAAAGGTAATTCGTGGGGTGGCTACTATCACAAAAGACTAAAGCAGGTATATCGTTTTGTCATCCCCGAGGGATCTTCCGTCCTCGAAGTCGGATGCGGCCATGGGGATCTGCTGGCGTCATTAAAGCCGTCGCATGGTGTCGGAGTTGATTTCTCGGAAAGAATGATTGTCGTTGCCCGAGAGCGTCATCCCGGCCTGGAATTTATAGTTACCGATGCTCACGAACTGTCTCTTACCGGCCGAACTTTTGATTACATTGTTATTTCTGATCTGGTCAACGATCTCTGGGATGTGCAGGCGGTTCTCGAACGGCTGAAGAGCTGTTGTAAACCGCAGACACGAATAGTCTTTAATTACTATAGCCACTTGTGGGGCGGCGTGCTTCGGTTGGCACAGAAGCTGGGCATTGCTACACCTACCTTGCCCCAGAATTGGCTCACAAGAATAGATATGGTTAATCTGCTGGAGCTCTCCGGATTTCAAAGTCTGCGCAGTTGGAAGGAAATAGTGTTTCCGTTGCATATTCCATTTATCTCGGGAATTGCCAACCGTTATCTGTCCAAGATTAGTCCTTTTCGCTTCATGTCGCTCACAAATTTTCTGGTGGCGCGCTTACGTCCGCAACCCCGAAAAGACTTGCCCGCAGTTTCTGTAATTGTGCCCGCCCGCAACGAAAAGGGAAACATTGCCGAGTTGATGACCAGAATTCCGGAAATGGGGGCAGGTACAGAGATTATCTTCGTTGAGGGGCATTCTGCGGATGATACCTATGCGACTATCGAACGCGAGATAGAAAAGAATCCACAACGTCGCTGTAAGTTGATTAAGCAATTGGGTAGGGGTAAGAGAGATGCGGTGCGGCTGGGATTTGCTGAAGCATCGGGAGATATTTTGATGATCCTTGATGCGGACATTACTGTTCCACCCGAGAATCTCACCCGTTTCTTTAATGTCATAGCCACGAGAGAGGCCGAGTTCGTCAACGGTGTACGGCTTGTTTATCCGTTGCAGAATGGCGCCATGCAATTGGCCAATCTGGTCGGCAATAAATTTTTCTCCTGGTCATTCAGTTGGTTGTTGGGTCAACCAATTCGGGATACCCTCTGCGGTACCAAAGTGCTTTGGGCGGATGACTATCGCAGGCTTGCTGACAGCCGTAACTATTTCGGTGATTTTGATCCTTTTGGTGATTTTGATCTTTTGTTTGGCGCAGCCAAGCTCAACCTTAAGATTATGGAAATACCAATTAGATATCATGCCCGACGCTATGGTGACACCAATATTCAAAGATGGCGTCACGGGGTCTTATTGCTAAAAATGGCGGTTTTTGCCGCCCGCCGCATTAAATTTGTGTAAGGAATTAAAAGCGATGATTATCACGACAGCAAGAAAAATCGCATTGGCGAGTCTTGCCTTCAGGTTACTGGCCGGCGCCCGGGCTCTGTTCGGCCTGTCCCTGGAAATCAGGGCGGCGCGGGGCGGTGTAAACTGGGCGCTGGACCTTCGGGAAGGCATTGACTTCTCCATTTATCTGCTCGGTGGCTTTGAGCTTGCCACTCTTGCCCTGTATCGGCGTCTGATTTCCCCCGGTAACTATGTGGTGGACGTTGGTGCTAATATTGGTTCACACGCCCTGCCGCTGGCGCTGCTGGTGGGATCGCGAGGTAAGGTGCTGGCTTTTGAGCCGACCCGCTTTGCTGTCGAAAAGTTGCGGGCCAACGCTGCCTTGAATCCGGATTTGCAATCACATATCGAGGTTTACCAGCTAATGCTGACGGGATCAGCCACTGACGAAGTGCCGCCGGCAATCTATTCGAGCTGGCCCCTCATCGCAGCGGAAAATCTCCATGCGCATCATCGGGGACGACTTATGAGCACTGAAGGTGCCGGGGCGGTAACACTCGACGGATTTCTGACTGACCGGAAAGTGACGCATGTGGATTTCGTCAAGATCGATGTCGACGGCAACGAGCCGGCCGTTCTGCGGGGGGCGCTGAAAACAATAGAGCGCCATAAACCGAAAATTCTGATGGAGATAGCGCCCTGCCTCTACGACGATGCTCCGGAACAATTTCAATGGATGCTGAGCATTTTCGGTGATTTGGGCTACTCGCTTACTGATGCCAACACTACCAGAGAATTGCCTATGCAGTTTGACGCGCTTGCCCGGTTGATTCCGTCTGGTGCGTCCCGTAACGGACTTTTTAGCGCGAAGTAGAGATCGTCTGGTGCCGGGTCGAATTTCAATAAAAGGTTGTTTTGTCTTGTAACGGTGTGATGCAGAAATCATTAATTAACTTTCCTTAAGATATTATAAAAAATGTTGAAGGCAGATAGTTGAGATTTGGATAAATATTTAACGTAACTTAATATTTAATTGACATCAAAACATAGCTTCCCTATACTCCTGCTGGCAAAAGTATTTTCTTACAAACTAAGTTGTTTAAATGATTAAAGGCGGAGGTAATATTTGATCGAAGGTAAAAAAATACTAATCACAGGCGGCGGCGGGTTTATCGGATCGCACCTTTGTGAGCGATTGGCACCGTATAACCGGATAGTGGTTTACGACAATGGGCATCGCGATGCTATCCGTTACACCGAGTTATTGGATATGCCCAACGTCACTCTGATTAAAGGGGATGTTCTGGATGCGGTTCATCTGCAGCGGGCTATCGCTGGCTGTCAAATCGTCGTACACATGGCAGCCATTGCCGGAATTGATACTGTTATTAAAAAGCCTATAGTCACGATGAATGTTAACTTGATGGGTACCAAAAATGTTCTGGATACTGTAATTAAGAATGGTGGAGTGACGCGCTTGATAGATTTTTCAACCAGCGAGGTGTATGGGCCTTACGTCTATCAAGCGGACGAGAATGGTTTGACCACCCAGGGGCCGGTCGGTGAGATGCGATGGGCTTATGCCGTCAGCAAGCTGGCCGCCGAGCACCTGACGCACTGCTATTACGAAGAATACGGTTTGCCTGTGGTTACAATCCGGCCATTCAACATCTATGGCCCGCGGCAGGTGGGTGAAGGAGCGATTCACCGCTTCATCGTGGCGGCCAGGCAGGGGATTCCCCTGACAGTCTATGGCGATGGCAATCAGATCCGCGCGTGGTGCTACATCGACGACTTCATCAATGGCTTGCTTCTGGCTTTGGAAAAAGAGGAAGCCGTAGGTCAGGTGTTCAACATCGGAGATCCCAAGCAGACAACCTCAATCCTGGGATTGGCGGAGCAAATCGTCAGGCTGACAGGCAATCATACGCACATAAAGTTTGCTGAGGCTACCATGCCCGACGTGCAGGTACGCGTACCCTCGATCCATAAGGCCAGGCAGATCCTGGGTTATGAGCCGGCCGTCAGCCTGGAGGATGGGCTGTCCCGGACAATAGTCTGGTACGGAGAACACCAAGAATGACGCTACGCGTGATTATCCCCGGCGCCTCAGGTTTTATCGGGCGCAATCTGATCCAGACTATTCCGGCCGACTGGGAAGTGGTTGCCGTGTACAACAAAAGCAATGATTTTCCAACGTGGGTCGAGCAGAAAAAACTGCCGCATGTCACGGCCGTAGGTTGTGACTTGACGGATGAGGCGGCGGTGCGTCGGTTGGCCGGCCGTGCGGGAAAGCGGTTTGATGCCTGCGTTTTTCTTGCTGCTAATGGCGACCCGGCCTGCTCAGTCGAGCATCCTGTCCTTGATTTGCAAGCCACCGTGGTCACTCTTATAAATTTCCTGAGCCACTTTGAGATAAACAGATTTATTTATTTCTCCTCAGGAGCGGTTTACGATGGACTGTCAGGCGCTGTTTCCCCGGAAGTAAAGGTTTCTCCATATCTGCCCTATGCGATTACCAATTGGGCCTGCGAGCATTATGTGCAGGCATTTACAAACCGGGGACGGATTGGGCAATACGTCAATCTGCGTTTTTTCGGCGCTTATGGCCCCTATGAGCCTACCCGCAAACTCTATAACCGGTTGGTGCGTCGTTTTGCTTTCGAGCGTGTGCCGCAGTTCACCGTCCGGGGTAACGGATGCAACTACATTGATGCGATGTACGTGGAAGATGCGGTTCGTGGTGTCCTGGCTGTGCTGGAAAGCGATCAGGGAAACCTCACGTTGGATTTTTGCAGCGGTACGCCAATAACGATTAATGAGTTGGTGGAAATTGCCGGCCGTACCTTTGATATTGAGAATATTAAAATTGAACACAGCGGGCATGTTCCGGAATACATAAACTTCTCTGCTTCGGGGGAGGCAATGGCACAGATGTTTCATTTCCGTCCCCAAATATCCCTGGAGGAAGGATTACAAAGGTTCGCCGAGTTTCTGAGACAGAGAGAGGAAAACCCCCGTGGTTGAACCCATCGTTGTGATTGGAGGAGGTCCTGCCGGTATATCGGCAGCCTGGCAATTGGCTAAACGCGGTATCCCGGTCGCAGTAATCGAACGGGACAGCGTAGTGGGCGGCCTGGCAAAGACGATCTCTCATCGCGATGGTATGCAATACGATTACGGTCCGCACACATTTCACATCCGCGAGACGGAGTCCAGCCGCCGGGTTGTGTCTGAGGTGCAGTCATTGCTTAACGGCGAATATCGGGTACTCGATCGGGGTACACGTCTGTTCCTGGAGAGAAAGTACTTTGTTTACCCTCCTGAAGTATCCGAGGTCGTGCGCAAAGTCGGTCTGGGACTGGGGTTGCGGATTGCCCGGGATTATCTGTCCGCCGCACTGCGCTATACTCTCAATCCGGCCAAGCAGGAGGACTCGTTCGAGGATTGGGGAGTGCGCAATCTGGGACGGACGCTTTACGATACATTTTTCGGACTCTATTCTGAAAAAGTTTGGGGTATTTCGATGTCCCGTGTTTCTTCGCGTCAGGCACAGCGCGTGGCAAAGTTGAACTTGAAAAATCTCATTCTCCGGATGCTTAAGTTCAAGGCTGACCCGGAGACGTATTTCATCCAATATTTCTACCCTCACGGTGGTATCGGCACTCTATACCAGCGGATGGCCGGGGAGGTAAAGGCCACAGGCGGGAAGGTCCATCTTAATGCCAGAGCAACGCGCATCGAAATCCATGAACATAAGGTGCGCGCGGTGGTCTATGAACATGAAGGCCGGGAGCATATTGTTCCCTGTCAGGGAATGGTTTCTACCTTACCTCTATCGGTGGTTACGCCGATGTTAACTCCGGGGCTTGCACCGGCAACGCTGGAGATGGCGGAAAAATTGGATTATTGCAGCTTGATATTAGTGTATCTGGTTGTCAATTGTCCGCGTGTAACCGATTATCACTGGTGTTATCTGATTGAGCCGCAGTTCCAAAGTAATCGTTTCGCAGAACAAAAAAATGTCAGCCCTGACCTGCTACCGGAGGATAAAACTGTGTTATGTGTTGAAATCAGTTGCCGGTACAAAGATGCTCTCTGGCGGGCGGCTGATTCTGATCTGGGGCGGTTGGCAGTTAATGATCTGATAAAAATGGGCATCTTGCGGCAGGAAGATGTCGAAGAACATTTCGTCACGCGTGTCCGGCGCGCTTATCCGATATATCGTCTGGGGTTTGAAAGGGTATTGTATGCCCTGCTGAACGAATTGCATCAGGTGCGGAACTTTTATACAATCGGGCGGCACGGATTGTTTATGAACAACAGTATGGACGATAACGTGGAAATGGGCATGCGCCTGGCTGAGCACATTGCGGAGGGCGAGTTACGCGAGACGTGGTGGCGAAGTGTGCTCAAATGGACACAGTTGGCAGGAGTGGGGGAGATTTGAACCGGGAGAGGAAACTTCACGAAGAGGTGGCTCAAAGGGAGAGCCACGAATCCCAGATCAGCGGGATTGTGGGATGGTTTTACCGTTCTTACATTAGTGCCACATGTTCTTTTTTGGACCGTCATCCACGTGAGCGCGTGCTTGAAGTAGGCTGCGGCGAAGGGGTGCTTTTACGTGACTCAGGCTTTTCACCAATTCAGTTGGACATCTCGATGAAGCGACTGGAAAAGGCAAAAGCAACGGGAAACCCACTGGTATGCGCTGATGGGATGGCCTTGCCTTTTGCCGCCGCCGTTTTTGACATTGTATTGCTGATTGCGGTTCTGGAGCATGTCAGCCTGCCGGAGAGGATCATTGCTGAGGCGTGGCGAATATTGAAACCAGGTGGACAAATTGCCATTCTGATACCTAACGATGTGTGGATGAGTCTGGGGCGGCTTATTTTGCTCAAGTGGCCGCCGCGCTACCCTGATCATCTCTCCTGGATTACTCCACGGCGCATCAGGCAAATGGCCGAAGGGCGCTTTGGTTTTGAGGAATCGTTTTCGCTGCCGTTCAAACGGTTACCGTTTATTCTGAATATGTACTACTGGGCCATATTGCGTAAAAGATAAGGGGGACGATTTGTCCGCTTTCCTGATGAAGATAATACAGTCCAACAGAATAAACATTTTCATTCAAGCGCTTCTCGCTGTTTTTATTCTAGTGCTGTATTTTTTTGCAATTGTTATTGCACTGACACCCCCTATTGCCGGTGATGTCCTGATTCATCATCTGGCCATTCCCAAACTCTGGTTGATGAATGGCGGATTCTATGAGACAAAATGGGCGGACTTTTCCTATTATCCCATGAATCTGAACCTGCTTTACATGATTCCCCTGTATTTCAAAAACGATATTGTTCCCAATTTCATCCACATGGCATTCGGGATCGGAACCGCATGGCTTATTTATATCTATCTAAACAGCAAATTCAATAGTATTGCGGCGCTGTTGGGAGTTCTTGTTTTTGCCAGTACGCCGATAGTCTTGCGAATGTCGACGGTAGCCTATGTTGATCTCGGTCTGACTTTTTTTACAACGGGCAGTGTCCTCGCCTTTATTCACTGGCGTACCGGGGGCTATAAAGAAATTAAGTGGCTATTAATCTCTTCCATCGCCATGGGTTTGGCCTTGGGAACCAAGTACAATGCCCTGATTGCCTGGATGTTTCTGTCTTCCGCCATTGTTTTCTTGTATGCCAGAGAAACGGGGGCACAGTGGCGGGCAATCCGATATGGTATCGTCTTTTTTCTTATTTCTCTTATTGTGTTTTCTCCTTGGCTCATAAAAAATCTGTTCTTGACTGGTAACCCCTTGTATCCGCTATTTGCCGGCCTGTTCAATTCAGGGGTAAACAATATTATCCCTGACGGAAGTATCATTTCCGTTGTTCCCGGAAACGCTAAGATGGGGATGTTTCAGCTTCGGGAGATGCTTTACGGTGAAACATTCTGGGAAACGCTGCTGATTCCTATCCGCTTTTTCTTCCAGGGGCAGGATTATTCCGGCCGTTACTTCGACGGGGTCCTGAATCCGATCGTGATTGTCCTGGTTCCCTTTGCATTTATGAAAAAATCTTTCTATGACCATAAACTTTATTTTGTATTCTTTTCCGTATTTTTCGTCCTCGCTGCTTTTTTTCTCGATCAGCTGTACATCCGCTATATCCTTCCGGTGATTCCCTTTCTATCAATTCTGACTGTCATGGGTATTGTGAATATTTATTTCTGGATATCCGCAAGGAGCGGGTCGGCGAGAGCTGTTTGTGCTTGTATTGCGCTGATCATTTTGCTTGTATCCGGAGCTAAAAATGTCTTTTATCTGAAGCAATATTTCCAGGGAATTGCGCCGGCGAATTATGTTCTTAATCGAGAGACAAGGGATGATTATCTGAAACGTCATCTGAAAAGCTATGCAGCCATGGATTATATCAATCGGTATACACCCCCCGATTCAAGAATCAGACTGCTGTTCCTGGCGAGACGCGGTTATTATCTGGATCGAATCTATGAGGACGATCCAACTTACGGTATGAATGTTATCCGTAGGCTCGCAGCAAGCTCTGGCCAAGATAAAGCTTTCCGAAAGAGTCTTGATTATCTTGCCTGTACCCATTTGCTGATACGCATGGATTTATTCAACAGGTTTCTGCTGGATAATTATCCCCAAAAAACGGTTGATGACTTATTAAGACTTCTGGGCGGGGAAACGGCAATGATTTACAATGCATATGGATACGCTGTTTACAGAATTATTCCCCGGAAATGATATCCGCAGGCAAAAACGAACCGTTGCCGCAAAAGGCACACTAGGCTTGAGTCAATTCCGTTGTAAGCAGAGCAATTAGCGTTAGCACCAGGATGGGCAGCAGCTTAATATATGTTTCCCTCTCAATGTTCTTCGTTGGCTTATGATGATTCTTTTCCCGGATAATTAAACAATCCGTTTCATTGTCGTCAGGTATTTCCGGCAAAGACCGCGGTAAACATTAATGCCGTATCTGGCTGATTCTTTGTGCCGGTCGCCAACATCGCCGACTATTTTGGCGGGATTGCCCATGGCGATTTTACCTGCCGGAATCTGCATCCCCTGGAGAACGAGTGAGCCCGCCGCCACAATGGCGTCTTCCCCGCAGACAACATTGTGCATGACGACAGCTCCCATTCCGACGAGACATCTTGCTTTGATATGAACGTCGTGCAGGATGACGCCATGCGCTATGGAAACATCTTCTTCAATGATTACGGTTTTACCAGTATCAACGTGAATAACAGAGGTATCCTGAACATTGGAGCGGTCGCCTATCTTTATCAGGCCGAAATCCGCCCGGATACAAACACCCGGCGCAATCAGGCATTCATGGCCGAGTTGAACATCGCCGATCAGCACGGCATCAGGGTGAACAAAAGAATCGGTTGGTATCTGCGGTTTTTTACCGTCAAACTCGTAAATGGGCATAAAGTAATCCTAGGTGTTTATTGAAATATTAATGGAGCCGCCGCGTCCCAGAATATCATGCATGTGAAGATATCCCTTGACCTCATTTTTTCCGTTGACGACCGCCAGCGCCATAATCTCATCTTTTTGCATTCTTTCCACTGTCTGCGCCAGTGACGCCTTTTCATCAATTGTTTTGGGGTTGCCGGTCATCAAATCATCCACTGTTCTGTCGGTGAAAGAGACACCCCTGCTGACCAGCCGCCGAACATCCCCGTCGGTCAGAATTCCGAGCAGTTTATCATTCCGGCTTGTTACCAGAACGAAACCGACATTCTTGATATTAATTTCCCGGATTGCTTTTATAGCGGATGTCCCGGAAAGCACCCGGGGAATCTTGGCGCCGACAATCATAACATCGGCGACTGTCGCGCGCAGGCGCACGCCGAGACTGCCGCCGGGATGAAATTTATAAAAATCCTTTTCCAGAAAATCTTTTTTGTCAATCAACGCGATGGCCAGGGCATCGCCCATTGCCAGAGCGGCTGTTGTGCTGGAAGTTGGCGCCAACCCGAAGGGGCAGGCTTCCTTTTCCACAGCAACATTGATGACGATGTCGCTTAATTTCCCCAGCGTGGAAGACATCCTGCCGGTCAAGGCGATTACCGGAGCGCCGATATGGCGCACGGAACTGATTATCGGCAGTAATTCCTGAGTTTCGCCGCTGTTGGATATGGCCAGCAGAACATCTTTACGGGTTACGATACCCAGATCGCCGTGGATTCCTTCCACCGGATGGAGAAAGAGAGCCTGTGTTCCGGTGCTGGTCAGCGTGGCGACAATTTTTCGCCCGATTAAACCGGATTTGCCGATGCCGGTGATGATGACGCGGCCTTTGGACCGGGAAATCAAGTCAACGGCCCGGGAAAAGTTTTTGTCTATTTTATCTATCAGTTGCGTTATGCTTTGTGCTTCGGTTTTTAATACTTCTTTCGCCCGGCTGATGGCGTCTTTTTTCTTTGGCATTGATCTACCTCTGATGACTTATTGGCTGCGCAGCGATTTTGCGAACTGTCCAGTAGCAAAAAAAGCGGAATATGACAAGAAACAATTATAGTGAGACCGCAACTTCAGAAGCGCAGCAAACTGAAATTGGATGGTCGAACTATCCCGATAACGCAGTGTATCTGGACTATGGCCGGCATTCCTGATTTAATGTTCATACCCGTTATTTTTTCCTGAGCGCGGCGGCGGTAATCGCCGCTTCGATTTCTTTAATATCCAGAAAAGCAGCGTTCCAGGAGGCAACATAATCCATACCGTCCTGTGCGCTGTGGTTTTCCATGTACTTAAGAATCTTTTTCGTTCCCCGGACGACCGCCCCGGAATTTGCCGTAATTTCAGCAGCCAGAGCTATCGCTTTTTCCAGCAGGATTTCTCTGTCTTCATAAATTGCGCTGATTAACCCCATGCGCAGCGCCTCCGCGGCGTCAATATCCCTTCCCGTATAGGCCAGTAATTTCGTGTTGGCCTGTCCGATAATTCCCGGCAGCAGGTTTAACGAACCCATATCGGCAATGATGCTGATTTTAGTTTCACGCAGGGAGAAAACAGCGTCGGTTGTTGCCAGACGCAAATCGCAGGCCGAAGCAATGTCCAGACCGGCGCCGATGCAATGCCGGTGAATGGCGGCAATATAAATCTTCCCGGAACGGGCAATCATACTGATTCCCTCCTGCATGGTTAAAATCAGCTGGAGCAGTTTTTGGCGGGCGGGAGCTGTGGCGGCGTTAAGGGCATCCTGATGATTAATGAACAATTCCATCACATCCAGCCCGACGCTGAAGGACTTGCCGAGGCCGGCAATTACTACGGCCAGAATTTCTCCGTCCTCCTCCAACTCACTGACGACGGCGGGCAAATCCCGCCAGAATGGCCAGTTCATGGCGTTGAGTTTCTCCGGCCGGTTGAAATAAAGCACAGCCGTTTTTGCTGCGGGACGTTTTTCTATCTGGAAAAAAGGATAGTCGCTGCTCATGCTCTTGCTCCTTTTGTCTGATTGTTTTTTTATACAGTATATGTGATTATATTGTCAAACTATCTGTTATTGACGCCGCGTGTGTTAATCTGGTAAATACGCGAAAAAAGTAAAAAATGGTGACCATGAAAGCCGTATTCCTGGCGGATGCCCATATCCGAAAAGCCGAAGATGAACGAAGCCTTCAATTATTAAATTTTCTTGATGATATCAGGGAAGGCCGGGTGCGAACTTTAGTTGATCCGGGTGCCCTGAAGGACACGGTCGCCAAAATTGATGATCTTTTTATTGCCGGAGATTTGTTTGATTACTGGTTTTGCGACAGAAATTACATTAATCCTGAATTTCGTTACATTATCAATAAACTAATCGAATTACAGAAGGCAGGTATCCGAGTTCATCTGTGTGAGGGTAATCACGATTTTTTTCTGGCCGATTATTTCAGCGATGTCCTGGGAATGAAAGTTTACGAGGAATGGGCGGATGTGCCGATTGAAAATATGAAGGCGCTGATAACGCACGGCGACACAGTGGATCGTCAGAACAAGTTCTATCTTATGCTCCGCCGGATATTCCGCAGCCGTCCCTTCTATTGCCTTCAGCGCATTGTTCCGGCTCGTCTGCGCTGGGCCCTGGCCGGGTTGAGCTCGCAAACCAGTAAGAAAATCAATCTCGAAAAAGGCGAAGCGCTGGCGGAAAAAATGATAGCTTTCGCCCTGGAGAAATTTCAATCAGGCTACGATGTCTTTATTACCGGACACTGCCATGTCCCGCTGTTACGCCATTACTATTCTGACGGCCGGAGAAAAACGTTTGTGGCGCTGGGTGACTGGATTAAGCACTATTCTTTTCTATACTACGAAAACAGAAAATTCACGCTGGGGTATTACAAGCCGCGCTGATATATCGATAAAACAATCAAATATGGCAGTGAAGGAGAGAGCGTTATATGAGCGATAAAGATGATGAGCAGCCGCCGCAGCATATAAAAATCAACACCGGTGATGAAATTTCGCGGGGACATTACAGCAACCTGATGCTTGCCTCTCACAGCCCGGATGAATTTATTCTGGATTGGCTTTTGAATTCGCCCAACGGCCCTCATCTGGTAGCGCGAATCATCATCAGCCCGGCCACCCTGAAGAGGACGATAGAAACCCTTTCGCTGAGCCTGAAACAGTATGAAGACAAGTTCGGCGCCGTCAAGTTGACCAAGCTGGATGAACAGAAATTTCATTAATTCCGGGATATTTTCCCAGGCGGGAATCCCCATCCTTATTTACTGCCCCACCGGTAAGGCAGATTGGGGCTTTCCTGCCAGCCGAATTTTCCGTAAAATACGGGATCTTTGCGCAGCAGATTGGAACGATGGGCGGCATGGAATTTTTTGTCGCCCAGCCAGGGAGGATAAGTTGTTCTTCCCCGAATTATCATTTTATGCATATGGTTTTTATAACCGCGTCTGATCCATTCATCCAGCGCCGCATTGTAATAAATCTTTAAGGCGTTTACATTATTTTGCCACATTTTTACCGCCGGATGGTTTTTGTACCCCCCCTTGAACTTAATGGCGCGAATAATCTGATAGGCTTCCACTCTTTGTTTGCCCAGACGCCTGTAATCGAGGGATTGCAGTGATTTTTTAAAATCGGGATAGGGAAGAAAGGTCTGCATGGTTATTACTCCGGCAATTAAATTATTAAAACAAATAAACTTATCAAAAACTGATGAACGATGGATGGCTCAACAGAGCCAATCAGGGAATATTTTGACAAATGAATCAAGGCAAAGCGGAAGACCAGCGATTCCAATTGTTTGAGTCCGCCTGAAGGCGGATGAGTTTTGGAAGCGCCTGAAGCAAGCCTTAGATTTATTCCAAAATGTTTCCGGCTCCGTTGAGTCGTCCGTCGTAAAAATAATTAATATGTTTAATTGCCGGAGTAATAATTGTTGTCGAGCACGGTTATCTCATCGCCCACATGAATTACTCCTGCCGTTAAAACTCGCGTGAAGATTCCTTCTTTCGGCATGACACATTCGCCGACCGTATAAAAAATAGCGCAGGGCTTGGGGCAGACTTTCCCAATTTGTGTGACCTCCAGGAGGACATCATTTCCCACTTTTAATTTTGTTCCCAGCGGCAGGCTGATGAGGTCAATTTCCGCGGTCGTCAGGTTTTCCGCGAAATCGCCAAAAGAAACACACAGTCCCTGCCGGCGCATTTTACCGATGCTTTCGTCAGCCAGCAGGCTTATCTGCCTTAGTTCCCTGCCGGCGTGAGCGTCATTTTCCAGGCCTGTATTGATTAACGCCGGGCAGGAGGCGACAGGATGCTTTTTTTCACCTTTGTGATTGCTGATATTGACTGATAAAATCCTACCCATTGTTCGCCAACACCTATCTTCTTGCGGCGATGGCTTCGATTTCCACCCTGACTCCCCGCGGCAGAGAGCTAACCTCCACCGTGGAACGGGCGGGCGGCGCCGTGGGGAAAAATTCGGCGTAGACTTCATTAATCAGGGGAAAATCAACGATGTTTTTGAGGAAGATAGTTGTTTTCACGATATCCTGCATATCCAAACCGTTTTCCCGCAAAATCGTTCTGATATTTTGCAGAACTTGTCGTGCGGCCGCCGCCGCATCATCTATAACTTCGCCGCTTGCGGCGTTGAGCGGCAACTGGCCTGACAGGAAAAGGAAACCATTGGCTTCCGCAGCTGTCGAATATGGTCCGGCGGCAGGAAATTTTTCCGAAACAAATACTTTTTTTGCCATGACATCCCCCGCTATTGTTTTTGTTTTGTGATAACGAAAAGCGCATTGAGCGCCAGTAAATTGGGCAGAAACTTTATCTGCCCCGTTTTTCCGAGGAAATACTGCTGTTCAATATGAATATTTTTCCCCCGGCAATAATCGATAAAATCACGAATTGTTAAAAAACGGATATTCGGTGTTTCGAACCAGTAATAGGGGAGTGAATCAATCACCGGAGTTTTGCCATGAAACAGCAGTGTCAGACGCGCCCGGATATGGGCGAAATTGGGAAAGCCGACAATGACCCGTTTCCCCACGCGCAGGCTGTCCTGAATGACAAAATCCGCTTTTTTCAATTCCTGCATAATCTGGTTCAGGATTACGAAGTCGAAGGCCTGGTCGGGATAATCGGACAGGCCGCTTTCAATATCGCCCTGCAGCACGGTCAGGCCGCGTTCCACGCATTTATGCATTTCTTCATCATCCAGTTCGATGCCCTGCACTCTGGCGTTTTTCTTCTCCGTGAGCAACGAGAGCAGCTCGCCGTTGCCGCATCCCAAATCCAGCACATGAGCTTTTTCCGTGATAATCCGGGTAATAATCTGATGGTCTAATTTCATGGATGACAATAACTTTCCTGAGAAATATTTTTGCATCATGTGAGTCTGACATTCGCCAGAAAGTTTTTAATCAATTTTGTTTCTTCCCTGATTTCGATTAAAAACGCGTCATGTCCATAGGACGATTTCAAATCGCAATAGGTCGTGTAGGCATGTTTTCTTTTTAACAGCCGCACAATATCCTGCGACTGGTGCGAAGGATAGAGCCAGTCGGAGGTAAACGAGATTACGAGAAAACGGACATTGGTTCTTTTGACCTGCGGCATGAATTTTTCGCCGGACAAATCAAAATAATCCATCGCCTTGGTTATGTACAGGTAGGAATTGGCATCGAACCGCTTGACAAAATTGTAGCCGCGGTACCGCAGGTATCCCTCAACTTCAAAATCGTCGGTAAACTGGAAGCTCAGCTTCTCGTTTTTCAATTTGCGGGAGAATTTTTCCTCCATGGACTGGTCGCTCATAAACGTAATATGCCCGATCATGCGGGCGACGGCGAGGCCCTTTTCCGGCTGGCCGCTTTCATAATAGTTGCCGCCTCGCCAGGCCGGATCAGCCATAATGGATTGCCGGATAACTTCGTCAAAGGCAATCTGCTGCGGTGAATGCTTTAAAGCAGTGGCAATGGGAATGCACGCGATAAGGTTGTCCGGATAGGCAGATGCCCATTGCAGTGCCTGCATGCCGCCCATGGAGCCGCCGATAACGCAGAGGAGTTTGGCAATGCCGAAATAATCAATTAAATGTTTTTGCGCGTCAACCATATCGGCAATGGTGATGACGGGAAAATCAATGGCGTAAGGTTTTCCCGTCCGGGGATTAATCGAGGATGGACCGGTGCTGCCTTTGCACCCGCCGATGACGTTCGAGCAGATAATAAAATATAATCTGGTATCGAGCGCCTTGCCCGGGCCGATCATGTCATCCCACCAGCCGGCCGTTTTGTCGCCTTCCTGAAAACCGGCGGCATGGGCGTCGCCGGAAAGCGCATGGCAGACTAGAATCGCATTTGATTTTTCGTTGTTTAATTTTCCGTATGTTTCGTAAGCCAGAGTTGCCGGCCCTAAAGACAGTCCCGATTTCAGCTCCAGCCGGCAGGGCGGTTCGGCAAATGTAAAATACCGGGTTCTGACAAATTCGCTGTCCGTTTTTTTCATATGCCTGATGTTTCCGTGATAATAAGATTTATGCCGTAAATCATGTTTAACATTTATGCCGTTTGCAACATTCTATCAATAGCTATTTTAGCTTTTTTTCTGATTTCCTCAGCAACTTTGATTTCCTCCTCCATGTCCGTCAGTGACCAGAGAATTTTTTCCAGGGTAATTTTTTTCATGTTCGGGCAGGTAGCCGTGGCCGCAGCCGGGTAGAAGTATTTATCCGGATTTTCCTTTTTCATCCGGTGGATGATGCCGGTTTCCGTGCCGATGATGAATTCATTTGCTTCGGCCTGCTTTGCATAGTGGCACATTCCTTCCGTGGAAGCGGCGATATCGGCAAGATCAGTCAATTCCGGCCGGCATTCGGGATGAACGATGACTTTGGCGCGTGGATGAAGTGATTTTGCCCGCATAATATCTTCCGGCAAAATCCGGGCATGAGTGGGGCAATAGCCTTCCCAGGTTATGAATTGGCGGCCGGTCCGGCCGGCGACATAATGAGCTAGATATTTATCCGGCACGAAAATTATTTCCTTGTGCCCGCTTAAAATACTCCGGACCATTTTTAATGCATTGCCCGAAGTACAGCAGTAATCGCACTGGGCCTTGACTGCGGCGGAAGTGTTCACATAACACATGGTGACGGCGGAGGGGTGTTCCGCCTTAAGCTGCTTTAAATCAGCGGCTTCAATCATATCGGCCATGGGGCAGCCCGCATGTTTATCCGGCAGCAGGACTGTTTTGTCCGGTGATAAGATTTTTGCCGTTTCGGCCATGAAATGAACGCCGCAAAACACAATAATATCGGCATTTGTTTTGGCTGCCTGCATGCTCAGACCCAGCGAATCGCCGACAAAATCTGCGATATCCTGAACTTCGGGAAGCTGGTAATTATGAGCCAGAATTACCGCGTTTTTTTCCCGCCGCATTATTTTTATTTTTTCCGCAATTGCCATTTTTTAATGAGCCTTTTGTTATTTTTGCGCCCGGAGAGTTTTTCTTCTTTATCAACTCCGCCAGGGTGGTCTTATTCAACGAGGCTTTGATTTTCGCCGACAGGGAACTCCAGAAATCGCGGGCTGGACAGCCGGCGGCGCGCGAACAAGATGAGGGATGTTGCACGCAGTCAACAAGGCAGATGTCTCCCTCCAGAGCTTCTATCACCTGGAGCAGCCTGATCATTCCGGGCGCCCGCGCCAGGCAATAGCCGCCGTGAGCCCCGCGGACGGAAGTAATCAGACCGGCGGCGCGCAGGGGGATGACAATCAGACTTAAATATTTTTCCGATATCTCCTGGCTCCCGGCGATGTCTTTTAAAAAAACAGGTTTGCCGCCGTAGGCGGAGGCAAGCGCCGTCAGCAAACGCAAACCATATCTGGTTCTGGTGGAAAGTTTCATAAAACCATCCGTCTAACACTATCTTAATGGTAGTGATTAATTCAGAAAAAAAATGATTTGTCAAGCGGTATGCAGAAAAGGAAGAATGAGGATGCTCTCAGGCGGCCGCCGCAGCATTCCTGTAAAAAGCGGAAAACAGCAAATCTGGCCTGCCGGATTTTCGGAGAGTTGATTTCCCGTATTAACTAATTATTCGCCGCGGATGATGTGAGCGAGATATTCGGCAATCAATTGTCCTAAGTCCGCGGGCAGACTGCCTGCGGTGCCTCTGCTTTTGTGTTTTCCGGCAGCTTTGCTTTCTGCGGCGGATAATTTATTTGTCCGGACGATTTTTCCGGTTTCCGCGTCCATTAATTTCAAATCAACAGCCAGCTCTCCGCCGTCAGTGTCTGCTTTTCCCGCCGGACGTACCGAAGTAATGTAAGCCATAACCAGAACTGCCCCGGCGCCGCGAAAGGAACCGCTTCCGGATTTTTCAATACGGGAAACAGAGCTTTTCTTCAGCAGTTCGGCCATTACGGTATTTTCACAAAGGGACGACGCATTCGGGAATCTTTTATCCAGGGACGGTTCGTTCTCAAAGTTAAATAAAATTATCTTTTTATATTGTTTATCCAGCGGTACTTCCGCCGCAGAGCTTAAGTCGCCCGGTTTGACGGCAGGGTAGATGTGACAGGAAAGGCAGCACAGGCTGGAGAGGCATGCCAGCATAAAAAAACAAAATAATTTCGGATTTCCTTTGTTCATAAATCAAGCCCGCAAATTAATGATTGTCGCATGCTAAATTAATATAATCCTTTATCCGTAAAGACAAGCAAAAAAAATCAATATTCTCATTTACATGTCTTGTTATTCGGAACAATATTATGCTATGGTAACAAAGTTTGAAGGCACGCAAAAGCGGGTAAATATTTCCGGCGGCGGGAAATTAAATTAATTGTTAAAACGGGAACCGGATAAATAGCTGGAGGAAATTATGGCCGATAATGATACCAGGCAAAAAACAATGGATATGCTGGTCGTTATGAACACGGCCGTTAAAAATATGCGATTATATCCTGCTGCCAGCGCTCCGGTAGTCAGCTGCGTTGAGAAACTTTATCGGGCTTTAACAGATATTCTCTCCACGGATGAATCCGTTATCATCTCCGAATCGGAAAAATGCCTGCTGATTGGCGGCGATGCCTTATCACAGAAAGATCATGAAAAATCACAGGTATCTTCCATGCTCGATATAATGCTCAGTTTCGGCATCAGGAGCATTACCATCAATGCCGGCCTCGAAAAGGATGAATTGAGAACTTTTCTTGAGGTTATGGGAAAAAAACCGGAGGCGGTGAAAAATGAAGGCGGCATTCAGCAGATTATTGAAGGGAAAAATTTTTTGCACATTTACCTGGATCAAAAAGTATATATTGCCAAGGACAAAAACCAGCAACTGATGTCCGGCGTTAATCTCAATGACGAACAAATACTGGATTTTTTAATGAAAACACATCCGGAACTGGCGGCTGATCCCGACAAAATGCAGGAGATGTCCGGAAATCCGGAATGGTTAATGGAAACATTTCAAAACGGTTTATCGCGGCTTATGGAGAAGAGAGGTGAACTCACGAGCGAGCAGCTTTCGGAAAATCTGATTAATATGATTGTTTTGATGGATAAGGCTTCCGGAAGTTTTTCCCAAAACGACCGTGATAAAGTGGCTTTCGGCATCGGTCAAGAGCTGGCCGTACTGGACCCTGAGCTTTCCCTGCTGATTACGGCCGAAAAACTGGAGCAGCTTTTCGGCGGCTCGCTTCTCAAGGAAATTATCAGTAATGCCGGAAATATCAATTATGACGAAACAAAATCCACAGAAGTGTCATCTGCCGGCGGCGGCCGGAACCGTGTTCCCAATATGGAAAAAATACTTTATCAAATCCAGATGATGCAGCTTAAGGATAAATTAAATTCGTTTTTGAATGATGACGGTCAGGCGTTTCTGGATATTCCCTTTCTGCTCGTCTTACCCAAAATTTTCGAGCAGCTCGTTGAACAAAACGAACAGGAAGCCATGGCAATGATTATCAACCGTCTGCTGGAGAAGCTGATGAACGAAAATCCGGCCATTCGGGCGCAGGCTGCTAAAGCGCTGGCCGATATTTTCGATCCGTTGCCGCCGGGTCAGAAAAATGAACTCCTGGAGCTGCTCACGGAACCTCTGCTGGCCTGGATAAAGATGGAAACACTGGCAACTCCGGCCTATAAAAAGCTATGCAACAACGTGAAAAGCGTAATGCTTAAATTAATTGACGGAGAAAGATTTATCGAAACAATTCCGATTCTGCATGTTTTTAGAGATATCAGTGCGGGTAAGCTGGAAAAGAACGAACAAATAAGGGAAATTGCGTCGGAGATTATTCGTGATCTTGCCTCGGAAGAGCATTTGTCTTTTCTCTTTAATGAATTAAATCGTGGCGAATCGGTTAAGCAGGAAGAAGCGATCCAATTACTGCTTGTCCTGGGAGATGTTGCCGTTAACAGACTGCTCGATATGCTGCGGGATAATAAAGAAAGTGATGCGCGCGTGCGTATTATGAAAAACATCATTGCCATCGGCCAATCGGCCATTCCCGTCATTACCGAAAGAATCAACGCAGGCGTCCCCTGGTACTACCTGCGCAATCTTGCTTATATGCTGGGGCAGATCGGTTCGGGAAAATGCGCCGAAGCCCTGCAGCCTCTTTTGTGCCACGAAAACAATCGTGTGCGGATGGAAGCCCTGAAGAGTCTGCAGCGCACCGGCGGCGAGGAAAGGGTGCGCATAATGCTGGCCGTGCTGCCGGCGGCAGATGAAAATTTTAAAATGAGCATTGTCGAAGCGCTCGGCTCGGCAAAAAACGCTGATGCGGTTAATCCTCTGCTGGATATGTTGAAGAACAGGCCGCTGGTGGCAACGACAGCGCGCGCCGATCTGGAAGAAAAAATATGCGTAGCCCTGGGCGCTATCGGCTCCGGCGCGGCGCTGACGGCTCTGGCCGAAATAGCCGAATCAAAATCGTTTCTGCGGGTTCGTGTTTATCCGGAAAAGGTTAAAAATGCCGCCGGGCGGGCGCTGGTGTCCATCAGAAGAAAACAGGCGGAAGCAACAGGAACAAAAAAATAAACGGTTGCTCCGGAGATAAGCTGCTGCAGGGGAAAATCATCCGGCAACCGAAAATTCCGGTAGCCGGTGCAACATGGGAAAATTAGTTGTTTTAATTTTAATATAAAAAACACATTACGGTAATCTTAATGAACTTTTTGCGCAACTTTTGTTTGTTTTTTGTAACCGTTTTTTTATTGGTGGCAGGCGCAGCGGCCGCAGAAAAGCAATCTTTTGAATACCGGGCTGCTCTGGTCGTGGATATGGACAGCGGCAAAATCCTTTATGAACACGATGCGGACAGATTGATTCAGCCGGCTTCCCTTGCCAAAATCCTCGCGCTTTATCTGCTGCAGGAAGATATCCGTGCCGGCCGGGTTCGCCTCGACGACATGGTGAAGGTAAGCGCGAAGGCGGTAAATACCAACGGTTCCAAAATACTTCATGAAGAAGGCCGGGAAATTCCCCTGGCTGATTTGATGAAGGGCATGGCCATTCTTTCGGCCAATGACGCAACAGTTGCCGTGGCTGAACATCTGGCGGGCAGCGTCAGTTCCTTTGTGGCGAGAATGAATGCCAAAGCCAGAGAACTTGGTATGTCTCACAGTTATTTTGTCAATCCGCACGGTCTGCCGGACAGCCATCAATTCTCCACTGCCCGGGACGTCTACCTATTATCCAGTCAATACCTGCGGCGCTTTCCCGATTCCCTGAGTATTCATTCCGTGCAGTATTACATGTTCAATAATGTTACCCGGCATAATCGTAATACTTTACTCAAAGAATGCGCCGATGTGGATGGCCTGAAAACAGGTTATGTGCGGGCTTCCGGCTATCATCTGGTGGCAACTGCCAAAAGAGAAAATACCCGTCTGATTGTTGTCGTCATGGGGGCGAAGAATCCGCAGATTCGCAACAGGCAGACAAAAATGCTGCTGGAGATGGGTTTTAACAGACTGGGTAATAAAAAGCATGACAGCCTGATCGGAGCTTAATCTGGTAATCATCATGGTATGGCGGCATTATTCTTCTCTTCTTTAACACTGACGCTGTCTGCAGGTTTGCAGTCCGGGGCAAAGATAAACAGCTTGTCGCCCGGAGCAATCTTTCTGCCGTTGTTAATTCCATTCCAGATCATCAGAGCTTTCACCGGAACATTGCAGCGTGCTGCAATTACGGACAGATTCTCTCCCTTTTTTACAGTATAAATACGCTCTTTCTTTTCGGCGATCCACTGCGCCAGCAGTTTTTCATATCTCTCCGGGAAAGAGGCGGCGGCGCCCTGCGGAACAATTATCTGATGTCTGCCCTCGGGGAGATAGTAATTTCTAATCTGCGGATTCAGATCCTTGATGACTTTAAAGTATGTATTGGCCGCCTGAGCTATCAGGTAAAGGGGCACCGGCTGTTTGATGGTGATTTCCAGACTGTCGAAATTAACCGGCTGATAGAGGTCTTCTCCGGGGATGGAAATTCCGAATATTTCCGGATCGGATAAGATGATTTTAGCGGCCAGAATCCGGAAAATATAGCGTTGTGTTTCCTGCGACAGGTAAAGCCGATAATAGTTGTTAACCTTTTGCATCAGTATTTCCGCCCGCAGTCCCTCCTCTCCCATATTATAGGCGGCGGCAGCCAGCGTCCAGGAGCCGAACATATTATAAAGATCCTTCAGGTAGGAAATTGCCGCGCCGGTTGAAGCGTAAAAACTGCGTCTCTCATCGGCATCGGCATTTATCTTCATACCGTATTTGATGCCCGTCCCTTCGATAAACTGCCAGTAACCGACAGCTCCCTTGTGGGAAGAGGCATGCGGCTTTAAGGCGCTTTCGGCAATTGTCAGGAATTTGAGATCATCCGGCAGGCCGTTTTTTTTCAATTCCTGTTCAATGTGCGGAAAATAACGATTGGCCCGTTTGAGCCAGAGGATTATTTGCGATTTGTTGTCGAGCGCCAGAAAAAATTCTCTTTCAAATCTTTCGCGCACTTCGGTATCCTCAAGAGGAACAGGCTCCCCGCAGAAATTTACAGCTCCGACTTTTTTCATGGCGTTAAGGAGGTGGTAAACTTCGGGGGAATGATGGAGAAGCGCGCTATCGGTGGCGCAGGCAGGCGTCAGTAATAAAAAAATGACTGAAAGTGCCGTTAGAAAGAATGATATATAATTCAAAATAACTCCCCGATCTTTTTATCCGGTATTTTTACCGGCGGTTTGTCATCCGGCATTTGCTTGCCTTGCCTCCGGAACTTTTGCGCTTTTGCGTGATATTCCCGTTACAGGATTATTTATGAGATTGTCAGCCGATATTATTTTTCCGGTTTGGCGGATGACGGCTTGATTGGCTTATTGAGCCCCTGCTTGATTTCTTTAACTTCCTGCTTCAGGCTTTCCTTAGCCTTGTCGGATGTCTTAATAAAATCTTTTTTCACGTTCTTCATATCTTTTGGCGTCTGTTCTTTCATTTCTTTTAAATCCCTGGCTATGTCGTCTTTAGATTCGACGACCGCTTTTTTTACCTCTCTGGGAATGTTTTTCACCTCTTCGACGATTTTATCCGCCGCCGCTACAGCAGCGCCTGACAAAACAAATATCGCCAGGCAAATGTAAATAAGAATATTTTTCATGGTCGGGCCTCCCGGAAAATGATTGTCGGATTAAATATTCTTTGTTAATACTTGAAAAAATATTTCCGGTCAATATGCAATTCTCATCACAATGAGCACAAAAGCATTGCCAATGTCGGCACCGGATGTTATGAAGCACCACAGCGAGGCGCCGCCTGATGAAAAAACAAGATGCCCTGTTTACCCGAAATGATTATTCGCGATTAAAATCCGCAGGAATTACACCGGCCGCCGTCAAAGAGCAGCTGGCAATGCTGCTGCGCGGTACCGGCTATCTGTCCCTACATCGTCCCTGCACCGTTAATGACGGCATCAAGGGTTTGAGCTTAACGGAAAAGAAAAAACTCACTGCCATTTTTGATCGGGAAGCAGGTAAATATCAATTGTTAAAATTCGTGCCGGCATCGGGAGCCGCCAGTCGGATGTTTGCCGACTGGTTTACGGCAATGGAAACGGGAGGCTTCGGCTCAGAACTTTCCGACCGGCAGTTTTTCCGTAATCTGGAAAAATTGCCATTCTTCCCTCTGATAAAAAATGACTTCCAAGGAAAAAGGCTGCTGGCTGGCAAAAAAACGGCAGAATTGCTGAAATTTATCCTTACTCAGGAGGGCCTGAACTTCGGGGCGTTGCCCAAGGCTCTGATTCCTTTTCACTGTTATTCCCCGGCGGAAATGCGCACCGCGCTGGAAGAGCATCTGGTGGAGGCTGGCCGCTATTTGCGAAACCCGGATAATACCTGCCACATCCATTTCACAACATCCGAAGAACATAGAAAGACTATGTTGGGCTACTTTAAAAGAAGAGCCGGTATTTATGAAAAATTCTATGGCGTCAGATTTCAGGTATCCTGGTCCGTGCAGGAGCCATTTACGGAAACAATAGCTGTTGACGAAAACAATTTGCCGCTGCGCGATCAATCAGGCGGTCTTATTTTCCGGCCGGGCGGACATGGTGCGCTGCTCGGCAATCTGCAGAACCTTGATGCCGATTTTATTTTTATTAAAAATATTGATAACATTGCGCCGCGGCCTCTTCTGGAAAGAAATCTTCCTTATAAAAAGCTGTTGGGAGGTCTGGCCTTCAAAATCACGGAAGAAATTCGGACAATTATGAACAGGCTGGAAAAGGAGCAACTATCCTCCGCTGTGATTGAAGATATTGTCAAGTATTGTACGGAAACGGTCAATATTGTTTTTCCGCCCAGCTTTGCGGGGCTGGCAAGAAAGAAAAAAATAGCCGCTGTTTTTTCCGCGCTAAACAGGCCCCTGCGTATTTGCGGTGTGGTGAAGAACACGGGAGAGCCCGGCGGCGGACCATTCTGGGTAAACGAAGATAACGGCAAGCAAACAGTGCAGATAGTAGAGAGCGGCCATGTTGATAAAAAAAAGCAGTCGGATATCTGGCGGCAGGCCGGATATTTTAATCCGGTGGATATGGTCTGCTGCATCAGAAATTACCGAGGCGAAAAATTCCAGCTGGAAAAATATGCCGATAAAAACGCTTATTTGATTTCAGCCAAGAAAGAAAAAGGCCGCAGTCTGAAGGTGCTGGAACTGCCCGGTCTCTGGAATGGCGGAATGGCCTATTGGAACACCGTATTCATCGAATTGCCGTTAATGGTTTTTAATCCGGTGAAGACAGTGGATGACCTGCTGCGTCCCGGGCACAGAAAGACATCTTAGTGTACCGCCTTCAGGCGGCGTGGCGACGTTTTTTCCCGATGGTCGTTCTCTGACCGGCGTTTATGCGGGGCATTAAAGGACATTATTCCAATTGTGCGGTTAATCAAATAATCCACTTCTCGCAATCATAGTTTGTCGCGGCTGTCGCGAAAATTTCCTCCAGCGCTTCCCCTTTCCGGCAAAGTACTTTGGCCTGTAATTCATTGCGGGCATCACTGTAACGGACGCAGAGAGAGGCGGCGGTTTGCAGAACTGATTCATTGCCGCCATAGGGTACAATCACCTGCGGGCCGGGAAAATCAGCCATATACAGGACATTATCGCCTTTTTCCGTGAGGGATTGCAGCGCATCATTGTCTGATTTATTGCGCCCCACGATGGTTTTGCAGTTATCACTGATGCGGAAATGACGGCCGTATTTCAATAATTCATAATCGCGGATATTTTTATCTTCATTGTGCGCAAATAAGTCCCGCAGGCGCCTGGTGAACATTACATCAGTCAACAGACAGCCTCCTGCCGGAGGTGCGTAGTCTTTGATGCCGTAAGCGGCGGCCAGTTGAATCTGTTCTTTGCGGCCACGGCCGGAAATTGCCAGCAAGCGGGTGCGATCAATTTTCCCTTCTCTTTCCGCCTTAACCGGCTCCAGCAGTTTGGCGCTCAGGGGCCGCAGGATATAATCGGCATAGCCGGAATTTCTGGCGACAACAAAAAGAGATTGTTTGCCCTGGGACATCGGGCGCTGGCCGAGTACTTCACCGGTTATGATAAAATCGGCGCCGGTTTCTTCCATTTTTTTTCCGGCAATATTAAGCATCAGGGTGTGACAGTCAATGCAGGGATTAATATTTTTGCCGTAACCATAACGCGGATTTTTCAACATAATCAGATGTTCAGTGGTGATGTTATCCACGAGCAGCGGCAGATTGATTTGCCGGGCGGCGGCTTGCGCCTTTTTCGCATTAAAAAAAGGTGTTTCGAAGGCCAGGCCTATTACTGCAATATTCTGCAGGCTGATAACTTTTACCGCCAGCATGCTGTCCAGACCGCCGGAAAAAAGAGCGATTGCTTTAATCATACCATAATCTTAATAGGAGACAACGTTAGCCGACCATAATTCCTGCAAAAGGCCGCGGATACCATGATCCATCTCGAAGTTAACGACATAATAATTCCGGGCGGATTTAATTTTTGTACCGTTGAAATTCAAATGAAAAGGCGCCTGATTTTTTTCGAGGCCGGAAAAGGTGAAATAACCGGAAGTAAAATTAAATAATAAACCGCGCAGCACCTTTTCCATGATAACCTTGGGAGAGTCTGTACCGGAGATAAATATCAATTCGTTGCCCGCTTCCTTCAGGACATTGATAAACTGGCGGTTGATATCGCGGGTAAAAATTATATATTGCTTGTCAGCCTGCCTGATTGTTACATCGGCAGTGATGGACAGATTAAAACCGTGTTTTACGGTATCGAAAACCTTGACTTCCACGCTTTTTGCCGCATCGAGCCCCAATACCTTCAGCAGGTTATAAATAAAATCACTGGCTGATGTCTGAGGTAAAACGGGCGCTTCGGGCAGCGAATAAACTTCTTCCGGTTTTGACAGCAATCCCGTTTCCGGCGAGAACTCCGTGATGGCAAAACCGCTCTTACCTGCATAGTTGGTAATAGCCTTCGGCAGCAGCAGATTGCTTTCCGGCAATATGCGCAATCCCTGAACCGGCTTATTTCTGCTCCGGGGCTCCTTTTTCGCTATTATCCAGTCAACCATTAATTCAATTGCCGGCGCACTGCCGAAAGTCATCAGCCCGTCATTTTTTGTCATGGTATAAACTTTTGTGGCTTCCATAACTTTTCGCAAAATGGCTATAACGTCATCTTTCTTGTCAATTCTGACCAAATAATAATTCGTCCAGCTGTCGCGAATCACCTTCTTTAAATTATCGTTGGCCCTGTTATCCAAGTCCAGGAAAACAGTCGCCACGTTTTCCAATTCAATAACCGGGATTTTTTCGCAGTCAATGGTAACCTGCCCGGCGTTTTTAATGGGAAGGTAATAAAATCCCGTCGCGGTCAGAGAACCTTTCATCTGAGAGACGACATGCCTGATGACGGCCAGGCGCTCTGCTGCTGACATGACTGGTTTTTCCTGCGTTACTTTGTCATCTTCTTTGATTTTCACTTCTTCCTGCTCTTCGATATTCATCTTATCCGGCGCTTTAACAAAAAAGGTTTTACCGGGTAGCTTGATAATCTGGCCGGCGTAAATTCTGTTCGGGTCAACAATAGAGGGGTTAAGGCTTTGAATGGTTTTGATTGTTTTTAAAACGTCGGCATTTTTGATTTTAAGCTCCTGATGGATTATCCTGATGAGGCTGTCCCCTTTTTTAATTCTGTAGGCTTCACTCTCCTCGGGAGGATTTTCAGTTTTATTGCTGTCTTCCGGAGCCGCGAAGCTCTTTCCGGGCAGGACTATGACCTGGCCGGCGTATAGTTTGTTGAGATCGGCAATGTCAGGATTGAGCTCTTTTATTATGCGATAATTATCAGGGATATCATCGTTGGTGATTCCGGGAATTTTTCTGATGATTGATGATATTACATCACCTTTTCTGACGGTGTACTCATGAGTGGTCTGCCGGGAAATGGCAGTTTTTTTAAGAGTTATTTGTGCGGTATCTTCCCGGGCTGCGACGGACCAGGGAAAAAACAGCATTCCGCAGAAAACAAATACCAGTAAAAAAATGTTTTTAATCATATTTATTTACCCGTCCAGGATAGTAAAAATATTTATGACATTCAATACTTCAAATGACGGGAAAAGTCAAATCCTCGAGAGAGGCAGCAAAGGATAATAAAGAAGTTCCTGTCTGAGCGAGTGATCAAGCGCTCATGTAATAAATCATATTACATGTCAGACAACCTTTTTCATAGCTGCAATTGCCACTTCAATCTGATCATGGGAAGGCTCCCTTGTTGTGATTTTCTGCAGCAGCAAGCCGGGCCAGCTCAGCAACCGTACCCATTTCCATTCTGAGTGTTTACCCGTGAAACGGATTGCTTCGTAGGAAATACCGGCAACAACGGGCAGCAGAAGTATTTTAAATAAAACACGCTGCAGAAAATCAGGGCGTCCCAGCAGGGAAAAAACGACGATGGAAACAATCATCACAAACAGAATAAAACTTGTTCCGCAGCGGGGATGGCGGGTGGAAAAAGCTTTGATGTTTTCCACCGTCAGTTCCTGACCGTGTTCCCAGGCGAAAACGGTTTTATGCTCGGCGCCGTGATACATGTAAACACGTCTCATATCTTCCATCAGCAGAGTGCAGGAAAGAAAGCACAGAAAGATGCCGAGCCTTATACAACCCTCTAAAACATTCAAGAGAATAAGATGGGAAATATAAAGTTTCATTTTTGTGAAAAAGAAGGCCGGAACAACCACAAAGAAAAACAGCGCAATCAGCATACTCACTGCGATGGAAAGGGACATCTCCCAGCCTTTGGGTTTTCTCTCCTCTTCGGACAGGGCGACATCGGCGGAAAACATCAGGCACTTTATACCGATAGCCATCATTTCAAATAAAGTGATTGTGCCGCGGACAAACATCAATCCCAGTATTTTATATCTTTTGGAGAGAGGAATATAATCTCTTTCCTGGATGACGATTTCCCCGTTTGGTTTTCGCACCGCAGCCGCTATTTTGTTGCCGTGACGCATCATTACGCCTTCAATGAGCGCCTGTCCGCCTGCAATATCTTCAGTTTTGGGTTTGCTGGACATAAATCCGATCCCGGCTAATTATTTTGCGCGCATACTTACAGCAATTATCCTGCTGTGTCAAACATCTATTTGCGCTGCAGTCCACCGCATGCCGCAAGCAAGGTAATTTCTTTATTGCACAATCATGCTGCGATGATATAATGCCATTAATTATTGGGAAAAGGAGAAACATGATGGATTCGTCAGGCGCTTTTATCAAGGAATATCAGGAACGATTCGACCGGAAGTTGAAAGAAAATGAAATCGCCCTCCTGGAACACTGGAAGGGGCAACTCGATAAAATTGTCAGTATGAGACCGGACAGTATCGCCTCGCTGCAAATGCAGATAAGGAAAACGACGGAGATGATGGCCAACCGTATTAAAATTTTAAAGAAGGAATAAAAGGAATAAGATGGACAGTATTGCAAATTTTTTGTTTGAAGTGGGCATGCTCAGCAAAACGCCGCGCAGCGGCTATCAGTTTCTCGGCAGCGGAAAAGAATCGGTAGCCGAGCATGTTTTACGAACAGTATTTGTCGGTTATGCGCTTTGCAAGGGAGAACCGGAGCTCGATGAACTGCGCGTGCTCAAAATGTGTATTTTGCACGATTTGCCGGAAGCGCGCACCGGTGATATGAACTATGTTAATAAAAAATACGTTAATGTTGATGAGGAAAAGGCTGTGCGCGAATTGACGGAAAGCCTTTTTTTCGGAGCGGATATCAAATCGGTTATTGATGAATTCAACGGAAAGCAGACAAGGGAATCTCTGATAGCGCGTGATGCCGATCAGATTGCCCTGATTCTCCAGTTAAAGGAATATGGCGATCTGGGAAATAAATACGCTGCAGAATGGATAAGCTACGCCTTGCAGCGTCTGAACACAAAATCCGGCAAAGAACTGGCCGCCCGGATTATAGAAACGGATTCATCGAACTGGTGGTTCAGGGAAAAAAGCGACTGGTGGATTAACGGCAGTATAAAATAACAGGATGGCACAAACTGATGCTTTGTTCAAGATGAGAGAACTTGCGATTCGGCATAGATTGATATTTGTTTTGTTGCTGACGGCGGCTTTGCTGTCTGCTTGTGCGGCCAGCTTGGGCAATACGCGCATTGCAAAGCCGGATGAATACAACCGTATTTTTGAAGCCAGGGAAAAAATTATTCTTGCCGCCCTGGCGGGGGTCTTTAAGGAAAAAATGATTGGCACCAATGTGCGGATTGACCAGAAAAAAAACATGGTGGAAACCGATTATCTCATACAGGACGAGTGGCGGACAAAAAGCATTGCCAGGGTAAAAAAACTTAATTGGAAAGAATGCGAAGTCACACTGTCGGTAATCACCGAAAAGAAAACACCGCAAGGCTGGGAATTGAGAAGATTGCTGGAGAAACCGCAGTTCGACAACCTTTTTTATTATCTTGATCTGAAGATATTCGAAGAAATGGCCAAAATAGAATAAATGTTATCAATAAAATAAGCCATCAGCAATTGCCGCATTCAAGGGAGAAAACCATCATGGCAGCTTTCATTGATCCGCCCCGGAAGATTCCCTGCTATTTAAAGATAGGCATCTGGATAAGCAAAAAAGCGGCAGGGCGTGATCTTTTACCCGCCCGTCTGCTGGCATGGTACCCGAAGGTTGCCATCAGTTCCGGCATTTTGGAGGTTCTGGTGGCGCATCAGGACGGTAAACTGGATAAACGGATGCTCAAGCTTGTCCGTTTGCAGACATCATTCACCGTTGCCTGTCCGTTTTGTCTGGACATGAATTGTCACGATTATAAAGATTATGGAATAACGGAAAAAGAATTGCTCGCTTTACAGGACGGGGCTGTTTTTGCAGAAGCAAGCACCTTCTCCCTGCGGGAAAAGTTGGCGCTGGAATACGCCAGGTTAATATCAGGCTCAACTGTCGCTTTTCCGGCAGGCTTTATGATAAAATTGAAAGCAAACTTCACGGAAAGGGAAATAGTTATTCTCGCCAGCACGACGGCGCAGGTCAATTACTGGGCCCGCCTGTTGCAGGCATTGGGCGTTCCGCCGGCAGGATTTTCCGATCATTGCAATTTAAAATTGCCGTCCAAATGATGATTTCTTATCCAATATCAGGCGGTTTGTCTTTCATCGCCCGGGCAGTTGTTGGCCAGAAATCAGTCCATTTCAATATAACGAACAGCTTGCTTTTTCCCCTTTTCTTGTTTTGATTAGTGCCAAAGGATGGCGAAACAAGAAAATATATATTATTGCTTATTAATTAGCCGTCTGTTAATGTTCATCCATCCGTCGGAGTAATAATTAATGATGCGGACCGGCAAATCACCTCTGCAAAAAATTTTTTTTCAAAAAAATAAAAATTTACTTGACAAACAAAGGTATAAAAATTAGAGTCGGCAATTCGCACGGTGGTGTGTTCTTGTATTTTTGTGCTTAAAATTATAAGTTTTTGATATTACAGGATAAAATAAAACCGTGTTTTGCTGGTGTAGCTCAATCGGTAGAGCAGCTGATTTGTAATCAGCAGGTTGCGGGTTCAAGTCCCATCACCAGCTCCAGATTGCAACGTATTGCCGGGGAGGGGTTCCCGAGCGGCCAAAGGGAGCAGACTGTAAATCTGCCGGCGGAGCCTACGGAGGTTCGAATCCTCCCCCCTCCACCAAGGATTATTGGGTAAGCGGGAGTAGCTCAGTGGCTAGAGCGTCAGCCTTCCAAGCTGAGGGTCGCGGGTTCGAATCCCGTTTCCCGCTCCATATTTTTTTGAGGAGTTTAATTAAAGGCGTTATGCCTGAAAAATATGCCCA
>JAKLDS010000100.1 GCA_022703375.1 Deltaproteobacteria bacterium
CCACCAGCTTCTCGGCACCAACATCATTGCTTTCAGCTATCGTTTTGTTTTCGACAGAAACTCGCGGGCCGGAACGTATGCCTGGCCTCTGGTCCTCTCGGTAAGCCCTGTCGAATAAAAGATAGGATTGAATTGCAGCGGCTTGGAAGTATCATTCAGACGGGAAAAAGGCCGATTTTAATATGACAGCCTTTTTGCAATCATAAAATGAAAAAAGTGAAAGCGGAATCTTCCTTAAAGAATGAAAAAAAACAACAGTTCTTCGAACTCGACAGACTGATTCTGAGACTTTCCAGGCAGTTTGCCGGATCTTCCGCAACTGAAATCGAGGAAAAAATAGGGCTGGCATTGCAGCAAATCGTCGAATGTCTGGATATCGGCCGCTGCACATTTTGGGAAGTATCGGAAGATGAAACCGAATTGCGTTGTATCCGCCAGTATGTTGTTCCCAAACTGGAGAAGGTGTACGGCGTCACCCCAAAGCAATCCCCATGGATTTCCAAAGATCAATGGAACGGCAATTGTTCGTGCAATGTCCGTAACGAAGATCGAGTCTCAGGAGCGAAAACCAACAAAGACGCCTCGTTGCTGTTGGGGGGCAAGTCCTTCATTATCAGCCCCTTTCATATCGCCGGCAAAGCCGTTGCCGGCATGACGTTTTCCACCCTGGAAGAGGACAGGGAATTTTCACCGGAGCTTGTTTCCCGGCTGAACTTGATCGGGGAAATCATTACCGGCGCCTTTTACCGGAAAAAAATCGAGGAAAAGTATCAGCAGTCGATTGGCGACATGCGTCAGCAGAGCGGTCCGGCCCAGGCAGAGGATTTCCCGCTGCGGGAAGACACGAAAAAAGAATTCAGATATCAGGGCATCATCGGTAATTCCGAATCAATGCAAAACGTTTTTATCAAAATGGAGCAGGTTGCGCCGACCGATTCCGTTGTTCTCATCCTCGGCGAAACGGGAACCGGAAAAGGCGTTTTGGCCCGTACCATCCATGAACTCAGCAACAGAAACAACAAAAGAATCGTAACCGTTAATTGTGCCGCTCTCACGCCCAATCTGATCGAAAGCGAACTATTCGGCCGGGAAAAGGGCGCCTATACCGGATCCACCGAAATGCAGATCGGCCGCTTTGAGCTGGCCGACAAGGGAACGCTGGTTCTCGATGAGTTTACGGAACTTCCCCTTGATCTGCAGGCCAAACTTCTCCGGGCCATCCAGGAAGGGGAATTCGAACGGCTTGGTTCTCCCCGGACCATCCGGGTTGATGTGCGCATTCTTGCTCTGACCAGCAGGAATCTGAAGGAAGAAGTTTCCAAAGGACGGTTTCGCCAGGACCTTTACTATCGTTTGGACGTTTTTCCCATCACCATGCCGCCTCTCCGGGAAAGACTCGGCGATATTCCGTTGCTGGTTGAGCATTTTGTGGAACAGTTTAACCGGAAAATGCAGAAAGAAATTAAAAACATTCCCGGAGGGGTTATGGCGCAACTGATGAAGTATCCGTGGCCGGGCAATGTCCGGGAACTGGAGCATATCATTGAGCGTTCCGTTATTGTTACGCGCGGCACCAGCCTTCAGCTTGCGGAAAAGCTGGAGGATCAGACCCTAGGTCTCATGGAAGAAAATGCAGTCACGAATCTTGCCGAAGTTGAAAAACGGCACATCCTTAAAATCCTGGAAAAGACCAACTGGCGGATCGACGGTTCCAAAGGCGCCGCTGTTCTGCTTGGTTTGCATCCCAATACGCTGCGTGGACGAATGCAGAAACTGGGCATCCGGCTACAGAAAATCCCATCCTAAAGATCATCAAATATACCGTATTTCGTAGAAACACTTTATTTAAAAGCCAGCCGTTTCCTTTCTGAAAAAAGGAACATCTATTATAGTTAAATAATATCAAATAGATATAATTATTTTACGTTAGAAATATAATATGGCCTGCCTATTGCTTATGTTACGAGGTAACAATGATTGTTTTTTGATAGGGTTTAATAATGAATAAGTTGCAGACAGATATTTTGGAAAAAGGATTTAAAGTGACGCCGCAGCGTCTGGCAATTTTGAAATACTTAAAGGAGAACCGGGTGCATCCGACGGCTGAAAAAATTTACAGCGAGATTACCAAGGAATATCCGGCCATCTCTCTCACGACGGTCTACAAGACACTGGCAAGTTTTGTGGAGGTGGGAATGGTGAAGGAACTGGATATCGACCCCCATAAAATGAGATTCGATATCTGCACCGAGGATCACAATCATTTTCACTGCCGGGTTTGCGACAATGTTTACGATGTGGATTGCGACGGATCAACGATAACAGGCGATCTGCACAGCAGCACAAAAATAGAAGGACATAAGGTGGACACGGTAGACATCCATTTGAAAGGTGTTTGCAGATATTGTGAGGCGGTGAGTTCCTGAGGGATCTTTAACGAAAAGATGAATAAAAGTTGAGAAACTTAAGGATCATAAAAACAAATTTAACACAAATTCAGGAGGTAGTTATGAAAAAATTAATGGCAGTTTTGGCGGCAATGGCGTTTGTTGTTGTAATGGCTGGCGGAGCATGGGCAGATGTTACAGGTGATGTGGACATCAACGCCACCGTGACAGGTAAGTGTAATGCGATTACCGCAAACGATTTAACCCTTACAATTGATCCGGCGACAACAAGCGATGTCGTTTCCACAGGTGATGATACCACGGTAAAATGTACGAATAAAAAGACTTTTAATGTAGCTGCTGTAAGTGGAACAAATGTTGGTGCAAGTGGTACACTTTCGAGCACTCTCAAGAGTGCTGGTAAAACAGATATACCCTATACGTTGACTTATACAAGCAGCTTTACCGGCGCGGGCTTTGGTAGTGCTGCAGCTCAGGAACTTGTCGCCGATAATGCGGCTGTTGTTACGGCAGCTAACGCGAATGCTGCAGAGGAAGGAAGCTATAGCGATACAGTGACAATTACCGTAGAGTATTAAAATAAACTGACGTAAAGGCAAGCGTCAATGAAAAAAATTATCTTGCTCATGGCAGCGCTGGCTGCCATGAGCTTTGCAATAAATCCGGTATTCGCGGCCAGTCCTGCGGGTTTTACATCAGCGGAGATAAAAGTCAATGCGCAGGTAGGCGTGTCCTGCCGGGAAATCCAGAAGGGATCGTTTCCATCGCCGCTGCTCATCGATACCCAGACAGCGGCCGAGCAGACCTTTCCGAACAGCGCCGATGAATTGGTCCGCTGCACCAGCGGCACGGTCTTTACCGTTAAAATATCCAGCGCCAACGGGACGGCGCTGGACGAAACCTGCACGTCCGGCGGTGTGGGCGATATGGCTCTTCAATCGTCCGTTTGGCCGTCAGACATCATTCGTTATACCTTTACGTGCGGCGGCGATACGGATGGCAACGGCCGTTTTACAGGCGCCGGGTATAGCACCAATAAGGCATTGGGCATCGGCATCAAAATTGCCGCAGCCGATGCTCAAGCCGCTGTCGCCCATAATGATTATTCGGATACGGTGACGCTGACCATCACGTATTAGTCTCAATAACAAATCGTTCAAATTCCTTTGCGCAGAATATCCACCTGATAAATAGTTTTGCTCCGTTTTGTTTTTTCTAATATAATAAGAAAAAAGGTATCGAAAGATGCGGTTTAAAAATCTGAAAATTGCGTGTGTGATTCCGGTATTGTTTTGTTTGCTGAATCTTGCCGGTACCACGTATGCGGCAATTAACTGTCCTGGGACTCTTCCGGAAGGGACCCGCGGGGTTGCTTATTCCTATACCTTTACAGCAACAAACGGAAACGGCAGGTCTCCGTGGTGGCGGATCGTAATGGGGTCGCTCCCTCCCGGATTGAGCTTAATTAATCAATCCCTGAATTCCGTCACCCTTGCGGGAACGCCGACCACCGCCGGGACTTACTGGTTTGCAATTAACCATAGAGAGCCCGGTATGGATCCAATGTGCTTTTCCACAATCGTGATTAATGCGGCAGGCTGCGTTTTGAACGGAACCAACACAGGGAGTATTTCATTCGGGAATCTTGATCCTTCAGGCTATCCGGCGCCCATCAATAATACCGTAACCCAGCAGGTTAATTTTCAATGCAGCGCCGGTTTGACATATTCTATCGCAGTGACGAATCCGACTGGTCAATTGCAACTGACCGGCGCAAATACCATTCCGTTTACGTTGGGTCTGCATGCGAACGGCACGGGAGCGGGAGCTGTCGACATTCCTTTATTGACTACAAATTCGGCAATCACTAATTATGCCGGTTTCGTTGAAGGCGTCTCTTCCTTCAGCAATCCGATAACGGTCAGGATCAGCTGGGCCGGCGGTTCGCTTTCGGCTTATGTCAATGTTTCGGATGTCACGGTGATTCCCGCCTGCGGTACGCCGACGAACGGGACGATAAATT
>JAKLDS010000101.1 GCA_022703375.1 Deltaproteobacteria bacterium
AGGAGCGGGTTGCAAAAATATTTTATATCCGCATTGCAAAAGCTAAAAACAAAAAAGAAGATTATCGCTTTTGCAGCAGCTTTTGTATTTTTACTTATATTATTTAATTTTTCTTTTAGATACGAAACGGAGCAAGTAGGCGCTAGACTAATCAGATATGATCGCCTTATGTCGCGGGTTGAAGTTAAAAGTGTTTTTCGTCAATCTGATAAATGGCGAGTAATAAGATTAAATAATCTTCAGCAAGCAAAAGCTATCTTTCAAAAACAAGACATGGAAAACGCCGCTATGATGGCCCAGGATAATAAAAATGATGACCCGCTTGATAACTATAACAAAATGCGGCAGCAGCATGATTTAGAAGACATTAAAGATAAACTTAATAAAATGGAGCGCGACCGCGAATTTGATAGAATTACACATGACTGATAATTGAAGCATAAAACCACATAACAAAAGCAATACACAGCAACAACGTCATATCTTCGGAAAGCGGTTGGTTGAGATGAATACAAAAAAAATCGGATACATTGGAAGTTTGTTCGGCCTCATATTCTCGGCAAGTCTTTTTTTTATTCATAATTGTTACCTCTCTTTATTGTTTCTAGCCATTGCCGTCATCGCCTTTGTTGTTGCTATCTTTACAAAAAATAAAACACAGCAAGGCATAAACTTAAAAGAATTTACCTTCATTGATCCACCTGGCTATTATAAGCACCCAAAATATTCATACCCTATTTGCCCAAGTTGCTTAACCAAAACTAAAATAATCTCTCCTGTTTCAAAAGAGGGATACTGCACTGTTTGTAAAGAACCAATGTCTGGCACGCTTGGTGAAGTTTTTACCGTGCCAGATGTATAAAATAACATAACGTATAAAGCGATGAATTCGAGCGACGAAGGAGCCTCGATTTCATCGCGTGTTGAACAAGCCTGCGTGGGTACGGATGATGACCATGCGATTTAAACGGAAAACAAAGGAGATCGTCGGGACCTTAAAGACGGGCAAAAAGCGAACCTGAAAGACAGAAAAAAGCTCAGCCGGGCATCCGGAAGGGAAAAAGTATCGGATGCCAAGCTGAGCAATAAACGATTGCCGTTGGAAAAAGCGATCAAAACGGCATTTGGACAACACCTTCCCCTTAAGGCCCAAATCAGCCTTCGGGAAAAACCACCACTCAACAAAACGGAAGCGCAAGACAGGGGTTTCATCACGGCCCCCTCGACGGTTTCAGGATTTCGGTTAACACCAGAGCCGTTCCGCAACATCGACAGCGCATCTGCCTGTCCCGGGGTTTAAAAACAATGGACAGGAAAGCCGCCTGTTCCTTTTCGGAGATCGATTTGAGGATCAGCCATTTCAACTGTTTTTGTAAATGTACCTGATTGGCGCCCATGAGTCCGAAGTAGCGGATCTTGACAAAACCTTTGGGCAGGACATGCTGCAGGAACCTTCCGATCAAATCCAGCGCCTCCGGACGGCACGTTTTGCCTTCCCCGGTTTGGTTGTCTTTATAAGAGAAAGAAACCGTGCCATCGTCATGAAGTGTCAACTTCCGCTGATCCGTCATCGCCGTTCGATAGATATAGGGCGCAACATACGAAAGCACCTCCCGCCCGTAACCTGCCGGCTCGCAGTGCACCACCCAGTTTACCTCCCGGCTCCAGACGTTTTCCGGAACTTGTGCATAAAGTTCCGGATATCTTTTTTCCAGCACCTGCTGAAACAGATTCTTGAACCGAAGCCCCACCGGGTCCACATGCGCCAGAAACTTCTTGTTTTTGATTTTGATCCAGTTTTTGCGGTTGGCAGACATCCCGACGCCGGGAATGATGTAATGGATATGCGGATGATAAAACAATTGGCTTGTCCAGGTCTGCAAGACGCCGAAAAAGCCGATGTTGCCCCCGACGAAGCGCTTGTTTGCGGCCACCTCTTTGAGCGCCTGCGCCGACGCCTCGAAGAAAAGGGCATAACAAAGCCTCTGATGCGAGCGGAAGATATCCCGGAAAACCGCAGGCAGCGTAAAGGTGGCAAAAAAGTAAGGTACGGGCAAGAGCCGATCAAACTGCTTTTTCAGCCAGCCTTCGGTTTTATCCCCGCCGCATTTCGGGCAGTGGCGATTATTGCATGAATGGTAGGCGTACTGCCGGGATTGGCATTGAGGGCAGTCGAATCGCTTTCCGCCCATAACGGATGTGCGGCATTGCCGGATATCATGAAGGGCTCTGCCATGGGACGGCGGCATCCGCTCGCCATACCGGTCAAGATACGCCTTCCCGAAACGAGAAAACAGTTCGGAGAGGCGCACTTAGATCACGTCGTCCATGATCGTGTTAATCGTTGCAATCGCAAAGACCTGGGCCTGGGGCGTCAGGTGCGTGTATTTGGCCGTGGTCTTAGGCGAGGTATGTCCCAGATATTCCTGAATCAATCTCAAATGAACGCCGGCTTCCAGAAGATGCGTGGCATAAGAATGCCGCAATGTCTGGCAGTGAACCCACTTTGGAATGCCGACTTCCTTCACCACCAGCCTAAGGACATTTTGCACCGATTGAAAGGGCATCGGACGCAGGGCGATAGACGAACGGTTTTCTCCCCGTCCCGGTGCTGGAAAGAGCAAGCGGGGGTGCCGGTGTGTCATCCAGTGCTTTCTCAGAATATCCAATGTCGCTTGAGGCAGAGGAACATAGCGGTCTTTCTTGCCCTTTCCCGCCCGGACATGAACCAGCATCCGGGCGGAATCAATATCTTCGATACAAAGATTGAGACCTTCCGAGAGGCGCAGCCCCAGGGAGTAGAGGGTAAACAGAAAGGCTTTCTGCCTTGGCACGTGGATATGGGATAAGATGCGCTTTACTTCCTCCCGGGATAAAACATCGGGCAGTCGTGTTTCCTTTTGCGGTTTGATGAATTTGAGAGTTTTCCAGTCGGTGTGTTCGAGGATGTGAAAATAGAAGAAGCGAAAGGCGCTGATGGCCTGCTTGAAAAACGATTCGGAATACTTTTTTTCATCCTTCATGGCGATCAGGTAACGCCGCAATTCTTGCTCATTGATTTGTTCGGGGGATTTGTTGTAGTATCGCTCAATCTTTTGTAAATGCTTTTCATAAATTTCGATGGTGCGATTGGATTTGCCGGTGAGTTTGAGGTCTTCGTAAAACGTTTGGTAATAGTGGGTCATGCTGTTCTCCTTTCGGGTCTTTGATTTTGTTTTTGACCTGAACAAGGAGATACTTTTTAAGGAAAGAAATACAGAAGGTCTTAACTGCCGTGCACAGCACGGCTTCGTTCAACAAATCAGTAGAGCCGATCGCAGCGCCAGGGGCGCTGCTCCGGCTCACTTCGTCGTTATGTATGGATGAATGATAATGAATAAATATTTGAAGAAGCCTTATTTCATCTGGATTATCATCGGCATCATTATCATTTATGGCCTATACTCAATATTTAATCTTATTTCTACTTTCTCATTTTATTATGCGTTGCCCGTTATCATAATTATACCAGCCTTAATTGGATTAGTATTAAATAAAGAATGGTCAAAGTATTTGGTTCTCTGTCTTGCATTATTGGTATCGCTTTCTTGGGCTTATGCTGTCATTACATTTTCTTCCACGTATTTTGCCACAGAAAGTATTGGCACTATAATAATATCATTAATACCGGGTGGGCTACTGCTCATGCTATGCCTTTGCGTAACTATTGCAGTGTTTAGGTATTTTAAAACAATTAAAAAAGAAACATAACAAAATCGCTCCACCCGATCGCAGCGCCAAGGGCGCGGCTCCGGGTGAGCTTTTCGTTGTGGTAGGAATATTATAAAAGAAATAAAAGATAATTTAAGAATTGGCATTTTGATACGGTTGTGGAACTTTGATAATGCCAGGCTTCAACACAGTCAGTAATTATTATAAAAAAGAAATCGTTCACCGTTAAGGTAAGAAAAAGCTTTTCGGCAAAGTTGTCGTAACGGAAAAAGAGAAATATAAAAACAAAAGGCAAAGGAAGTCGTAGCGGCAAAACGTCAAATATAAAAACCACAACGTATAAAGCGATGAATTCGAGCGACGAAGGAGCCTCGATTTCATCGCGTGTTGAACAAGCCTGCGTGGGTACGGATGATGACCATGCGATTTAAACGGAAAACAAAGGAGATCGTCGGGACCTT
>JAKLDS010000102.1 GCA_022703375.1 Deltaproteobacteria bacterium
GGATTTTTCAACTGCGCGACAAAATTACCAAGCACATAATCGCTACGTATGCCGCGCCCGACCACCCCTGCTTTGGCAATGGCAGTAAGCCCCTTGTTGTTCCTCATCCTTTTGGACATTATGACCCTTTAAAACATGAGATCGTGGTTATTAATCCGACAGAAACAGAGATAAAAGAACTCGAACGAAGGATGATAGTTAATGACGAAACAAAGCCGGATTTGAGTCTAATCGAGGTCGTCAATAATCTGTATGAAATCGACGAAAAAGCCGGTTCTCCGCCGTGGCCGTCCGTTCCCGTTACTGTTGGCCTGCCTACCGGCCACGACTGGAAGCGCGTGCAGGAAGGAGCAAAGGTGATTCCGGTAAGAAAGAAAATACCGAAAATGGAATATTTTTTAACCCGCACATTAAGACTGAAATAGGAGATTGAATTATGGCTGATGTATTGGTTTACCGGCTGCAGGCGCTTACCGGCGGCGCATCCAATGCCCTGGACGGCATTGACGGCAACAGTCTGGCCGGAGGCGAGCTGGCGTTTATTCATACCAGCACAAAACTGCTTTATATTTATCAATTAAATGCGACTTCCGGCCAAAGCGAGAGCGTTCCGGCCATTATCGCTCCGGATCTCAATGCCGGGAACAAGCGCTGGGAACTCTTGGCCGCCATGAATCAGTCCGTCCTGCTGCCGGATACGGACAACTCGCATAATCTGATACTGCAAAGCGGGGAAAATCTTTCCGCCGACCGGATATTGTCGATCATCCTGGGCGATGCCGCCCGGTCAATTACGCTGTCGGGCAACCCGACGCTGGGCGACTGGTTCGACCAGGCCGTCAAGGCTGCCAGTTCGCCGACATTTGGCAATATAACCGATTCCGGGCTGACGGCTTCGCTGCCGGTATTTTCCGACGCGAACAAGAAGTTGGTCAGTAAATCGATTGCCGATACGCTGACCGCATTAGGTTTGACATCGGCGCTGGTCTATAAAGGAGTCATTGATTGCTCCGCTAATCCTAATTATCCTGCCGCTGATGCCGGCCACATGTATATTGTCTCGGTTGCCGGAAAGATCGGCGGCGCGTCGGGCATTACCGTCGATATCGGCGATTCCCTGATCTGCAAAACAGATGCATCCGCCTCCGGTGATCAGGCCACAGTCGGTGCAAACTGGAATGTTGTCCAGAGCAATATTCTGATCGATACCGACGGCACTCTGGCTGCCGATTCTGACGCTAAAATCCCATCCCAGAAGGCGGTAAAAACATACTCAGATACGAAAGCACCCAAAGCTTCTCCCGTATTTACGGGTGATGCAACAATCCCAACTATTAATCTCACAGGCGGCCAGATTAAATTCCCTGCTACACAGTCTGCCAGTTCTGATGCCAACACCCTGGATGATTATGAGGAGGGGACGTGGGAACCATCGTTTACCTGTGGAACACCCGGAGATTTATCTGTTTCGTACGGCACCAGAACTGGAACATACACTAAAATAGGTCGGGTTGTTACTGCATCATTTATGATCGCCGCAACGATAACATGGACGACTTCATCGGGCATAGTTTCACTATCAGGGTTGCCGTTCACCGTGAACGGGGGTGCTTTTACTGCTGTAGGAGCTTATGGCGGTTATACATCAGCCAATTTTCCGTACATAGGGGCGCAGTTGTCAAGCACAACATCTATTTATTTATTCAAATCTGGCTCTGGTCAAACTGCGGTGAATATACCTATTGCTGATTTCCCGACTGGTGGAACTGTCGTTGTTTATGGCACAGTTTCTTATTTTGTATAATGGAGGATTTTATATGAGCATAGAAAAAATATCAGTTATCGATCAAATAGAAGTAACAGAAAAAGGATTCATCCAGATAAGGAGAGCGGACAAAATAATGGAAGACGGCAAAGAATTAAGCAGATCCTACCATCGCACATCCTTGGCGCCCGGTGACGATTTAACTGGGCAGGACGACCGGGTAAAAGCGATTGCGCAGGCCGTCTGGACGGCGGAAGTTATTACCGCATATCAAGCGCAATTGGCAAACAGGAAAATATAAAGACGGACAGCAGCACTACTCAGAACGATTTCATCGACGTTTTGATTTCTTTGCCATAGCGCAGGATAGTAATGTTTACCATATTGTCCTCGCTGCTGCACAGCCTGCTGATCAGGTCATTGTCGTAATACGGCATATCGTTATTTACGGCAGTTATCTGGTCGCCCACCTGGATACCGGCCTGATCCGCTTCCGATCCGGGCCGTATGTACGTCACCACGGCAACCGCCTTTATAGACGATCCCTGCTGGCTGAAAATGGTTTCTGTTTTGGTTTCCACCATAATGCCCTTGTGGATTTTGGCCAGAACGACCTGTATGTTTTTATCGCGCGCCGTCGATTCGTAATCGGCAATCACGGAATAACAGGCGTTTACGGTTAAACACAATATAATCAGCAAAATGGCTTTTATATAATTTTTCATTTCAAATGCTCGCTCCGCAGTAGCGGCATTTTATCGCCTCTTTCTTGATCAGCTCCGCGCAGAACGGGCATTTTTTGCTTTCGTCGGCAGTTGTTATGGATGGCACAAAATCGACGTTTTTGGCCAGTGTTCCGCAGTTCGGGCACTTGTATTTATTCCATGCCCAAATCCAGAAAATAACGCCGGGAATAAAAAAGCAAAACAAAAGAATCAGCAGTATAAACTGTGGCGCTCCGTAATGGCCCAGCCAGGTTTTCATTTTTCCTTCGAATCCGCACACCAGACATTTGCGTTCCTGGCCGGCAATTTTCGGCGGCGTTCTTCGTCTGATTATCGCGGCAAAGATTATCACCCCGATGAAGATAGCGATCAAAAGCCCGCTGATGATATCCTCCATCATTCCGACATCCTCCTTATATGTTGGGATTATATATTAAATTGCTGCTAATACAAGCGCAGTAAGGCAAAAAACCTTCCATGGCCGATATATTTTACAATTACCATACTGTTGAACAACTGGTCTGGCCAGTTTTACAATTATGCACTTTTGATTGTTAGAAGCTGGTCGCTTAATAATTTCACTTGTGCTTTTAGCACTTCTATTTCCTGTTGTTGTTGTTCGTTTCTCTGCTGTAATCCGTCAATTTTCACTGTTTGGTTGGCCAGCATGATCTGACACTGCTTCAATTCAACCTGAGCGATGTCCAATTCTTCGCGTAATTCAATCGCTTCATGGAATGATTCTATATTGCTATTGAGAGCACTACGGAATGAGGAGTTTGATCTGAGAACTTTAGCTGCTTTTCGCAATAAAGTGTCAGGAGTTGGATAGGGCGAATGAGATTCGTTTACAGAGGCAATTTGATTTTCCGCTAACGACGCGATATCAGCATCATTTTCCAAATGATAATAATCACTTATACGCTCTAAAATAATATTTGTTTTATTTTGCGTTTTTTTTCTTGACATAAAACAATATTTCGTTTATTTGTGAAACCACATTCGAGGCACGAACGCCTCACTCAAACAAAGGAGCTTTTATGGAAGCATGGCTCAAGTTTCTTAAAGAAACATTTCCATCTATGACCATCGACGAAATCCAAATCATGATTGGTCGGCTTCTTGAACATCTTATGCATTTCCCTTCGGCGGAGTATGCCGAAGACGAAACCGCTGGAGGCCCGGAATGCTCCAATTGAAAATGCCATCCTTTTCTTTTCGAAATGTTTTAAGCATTTGTTCGTATTCCGTAATGGATATTTCCGTATCAAGCCCCGGATCAGGATCTACGAGTAGTCCCATTTCCCTTTCAATTTCACCTTTCGGTTTGCCGCTCATTTCATGCAGCAGCTGGATTAATACATCTCTGCGTTTCATATCAAATACCTTAAAGGGATTCAGTTTCAAATGGTAACAACAAACGTAAACATAATCAATCGAAAAATTATCATGCTGAAGTGTGGATTTTCCGTTCCTTCTTTAGCGAAAAAAATTGGTTACACGCCGCAGGGCGTGCTCAAGGCCATCAACGGAAAGTTTAAATCTACGACACAATCCGCGGCAATGCTCAATGCCGTTGCCGACACCCTTGGTGTTTCCAAGGAAGAATTCTGGCCGGAGTTTTATGGCCTGGCTGACAATATAGAATCTCATGATGCCACGATAAAC
>JAKLDS010000103.1 GCA_022703375.1 Deltaproteobacteria bacterium
ATGGATGGCGAGAAAAGCTACGGCAATTGCCCTGCCGATATCCAAGATAAATATAAACGCCGCCCGGATAATGCCCGCCTGACGATAAACATTGGTTGTGCCGGCGTTGCCGCTGAAGATCTGGCGCGGATCTTTCCGGCCGGTTATCTTAAAATAAATTATCGCGAAGTTGACAGACCCCGCCAGGTAGGCAATCAGGCAAATTATAAATAGGTTAATCATCGTGCCTCGAAGCGTGAACGGTTCAGTTCAGCTGAAAATACTCCGGCCATGATTTATTTTCTGCGGGTGACAATATTGTATAATGATTATCTTAACCGCTGCGGCCGTCGCATTGCTTGCTGAGCCCTGCCGCCGGCAAAGGCAAAATAATCCGCCGCTGGCCGGCAGAGGCAGATAAGGAACCAACGACTTTCAGCTTTTCAATGCTGCGGGCATCTCCAGCGGCACATCCACCGGCGGAACATAGTTAGCCACAAGATCTTCAGTTAAATTAACTTTCAGTTTGTCAAAAAGGAAAGAGAACTGAGCTTCCAATTCTACTCCCAGCTTAGAGCGCGTATCATCCGGCAGGTGCCACAAATCCAGTTTGAAGGGACCAAAACCTTTTTTTCTTGTCTTATAAATAAACTGTTCTTCTGTGTCTTTTTCTTTCCATTCATCCCTGCAGTTTGTTTTCAAGTACGCATAGATTTTTCCCTTTAAATCAGCGGGGAAATGCGCGCTGTCGTAAATGATATTCTGAAAACCTGTTGCCAGATGAACCTCCGCCGTGCCACAGTCCGGAAAACGGTCAAACGCTTCATCCGGCAGTGTCGAGGCGCCGTGCTGCACTGCTCCGGCGAGCCCGTAACGATCTCTGGCCATTTCTGATAACTTCTCCAGCACCTCAAAATCAATTTTAACTTTTGCCACTGAACCATCAGCCAGCGGCACTCCGCCATGTGTCGTTCCGGTCTGGACACTGATTTTACTGATGCCGGTCAGCTTTTCGCCGTCTTTAGCCAACTCCTCCAGATACCCTTCCATATAAGCCTGTAATTCTTCAACAGTACTGTTTTTCCCGCCGACTTCTCCAATCTCGCCGCCCACGGAAATTGTAATTCCTTCCGGCTCCAAATCACGGATCATTTTGGTCAGTTCCGCCGCCAGAGAATAATTAATTTGCTGCTGCTCCTTAACCGTCGCCTGCGCTAAATCAACCAGCGTGGAAGTATCAATATCAATGTTATAAAAACCGGCCTCTATTGCTTCCCAGATTAAATTTTTAACTGCTTGCATTTCTTTGGCCGGATCCGCAGCATATTTTTTAGCGCTTATCTGAAAATGATCCCCCTGCAAAAATATCGGTCCGCGGTATCCGGTTTTAATGGCCGCGGCGGTGACGGCGCAGGTGTATTCTTTCGGACGCTGCAGTGTATAGTCTATTTCGGAACGGGCTATTTCGAAAATCACGGCACCGGCCCGAGCCTTTATTGCTGCCCGGAAAATCGCCTGCGCCACATCATAGGTCAATGCCCGAATATTGATCGCCGGCACGGTAAACCCCTTGGCCTCTCCACGTCCCATCGCCTCATAAAGATGCTGGATTGATGCCGGATAAACCCCCAGCGCGTAAGCACAGCGGCGGATAAGCCAGCAGGCTGCTTCCTGAACAGAACGCTCCGAACTGAAAACAGCCGTATCTATCAGACAATCGGTTAATCTGTCCTTAAGCTTATTCGCATCAAGAATAGTAACTTCGCCCCCCTCTGCCGCGATAATTTTTTCACAAGCTTTTCTTAACTGATTTATATCCGTGTAAATCATGATTTCTCCTTTAAGCTGACAAATATTGTTTGGCTAATTGCACTTCCGTCTTGCTGCCGATATAAACAGGCGAACACTGATCAAGTTTTTCCACTTTAATGTTAAGAATGTCTTCCCTGCCGTCTGTTGCCGCGCCTCCCGCATTCTCCATCAGGTATGCCATGGGCTGTAATTCAAACAACAGACGCAATTTCCCCTGCGGCGATTTTTGCAGAGCGGGATAGGTAAAAAGGCCGCCTTTTTTAATAATAATCTGATTGATGTCGGGAACAAAACCACCACTGTAACGCAGCTTATAACCCGATGTTTCCAACTGCTCAACCAGTTTCCGGTGCGCCGGCGTCCAGTCGCGGCGCAAACCGCCGGGTGAGAATATCGAACCCCTTTCCTTCAGTTTGATGCTTTCCTCAGAGAGCATGTATTCGCCTTCGCGGTTAAGAACAAATTCATGCGTCCCCTTCCCCGCTGAATAAACCATCGTGATAAGCGGTCCGTAAGTAATATAAAGAGCCCCGACAAGCGTTGCTCTTCCTGTGGCAAAAACCGATTCCCGGTGAATACCGATAATCGTGCCGATAGCCAGATTGGTGTCCACCAGCGACGATCCATCCAGCGGATCAGCCGTAACAATATATTTCTCCGTGCCGTCGCCTAATTTAACGATGCCTTCCTGTTCTTCAGAAGCGTATTCGCGCACAAATCCGGAAAAGCCCAATTGATTTTTCAGAATTTCATCGGAGGCGCGATCCAGCGAGAGCTGTTCTTCACCATAAACGTTTTTAAATCCAGCCTGTTTACGGTTAGCCTCGTGAATTTTGGCTGAAATGTATTTACCGACTACGGCAATCTGCCAGATGAGGCGGCGTAATTCAACTTCCACGCCGGCCATCCACATATGTCTTCTTAAATCAATTAACTTTTGTGTATAATCGTTAATCCCTTCTCCCATTTTGTTCCCTCTTTGCATATTTAATCTTCGGTACGGCAGGCAGTGAAAAATATTACGAAATCAGGGCTTCCGGGAAAGCGACTGAACGTTTTCAACAGCCGTTAGTTACTAATATTTTGCTTGCCTTAATCTGTCAAGCACAAATAACTGACCACTAACTGATATTTCCTTATGGATTTCGGCAATTCCCTGCCTGTTATGCAATGCGTCCATCTCCGGGCAGTGCGCCCGGGAATAACACCCAGCAGCCCCCGGCGCAACCAACGGGGATTGGCCACTTTTCCGGTTGACTAAAAAAGCCCGTTAAGTTAATAAAACCCACCCGCTGAGCTTGACCTTGTTTTTATTAAGACAAAGAAAAAGCCGCCGGTGGAAATAATCAATCAGGAGGTAATCATGAGTTCCCACAAAAAATATAACATTGCGGTCATTCCCGGCGACGGTACAGGCCCGGAAGTTATTAATGAAGGCCTGAAGGTTTTTCAGGCGGTGGCTGCGTCCGAGTCAATCAAGTATGATTTGACCCATTATGATCTCGGCGGCGAACGCTACAAAAAAACGGGCGATATTCTGCCGGATTCCGTCCTCGCCGAGCTGAAAAAATTTGACGCCATTTATCTGGGCGCCATCGGCCATCCCGATATCAAACCGGGCATTCTCGAAAAAGGCTTGTTGCTGCGCCTGCGCTTTGAGCTCGATCAATATATCAATCTAAGGCCGGTAAAGCTCTATCCCAATGTTCCCTGCCCTCTGAAGGACAAGAATCCCGCCGATATAGATTTCATCGTTGTTCGTGAAAATACCGAAGGTTTGTACACCGGAGCCGGCGGTGTCATGAAAAAAGGAACGCCCGATGAAGTCGCCACCCAGGAATCAATCAACACCAGAAAAGGCGTGGAACGCTGTTTGCGCTATGCCTATAAATACGCCCGGAAACGCAACAAGGCCAACAAACTCACTCTTTGCGGAAAGACCAATGTGCTGACCTATGCTTTTGATTTATGGGAAAGAGCCTTTCGTGAACTGGCGCCCGAATATCCCGGAGTCAAAATTGATTATGTTAATGTCGATGCGGCCTGCATGTGGATGGTGAAAAATCCCGAATGGTTCGATGTAATCGTCACCGATAACATGTTCGGCGATATTATCACCGATTTGGGCGCCATGATTCAGGGCGGCATGGGCATCGCGGCGGGCGGCAATATCAATCCCGAAGGCGTGTCAATGTTCGAACCGATCGGCGGCTCCGCTCCCAAATATACGGGTATGAA
>JAKLDS010000104.1 GCA_022703375.1 Deltaproteobacteria bacterium
CAGAAGGAATTGCTGGCGGATGCCTCGGCGGTCCGGTTTACGCGCAATCCGCAGGGCCTGGCTTCCGCCCTGAAAAAAATCGGCGGTTATATTCACGGCTCACGGGTAAAATCGGCAAAGGCTGGACAGGCGAGCCATCTGTTCTTTGCCGAAAGTCGCACAGTCGGCTTTTTTCGGAAAATTCTTGCCACCCATCCACCGCTGTCCATGCGCATTGCGCTGCTTGATCCGTCCTTCGACGGAAAATTTGCCGTCCTTGCGGAAACCGTTCCGGAGATTTCCTTCGCTCAGCAGGAAGCCCCGCTGGCTTATGCAACCTCGCCCCTGCGGCGGGAATATATCAGGGTAAATGCCGAGATGGTGACGGGCAGGGTGGGCAATCCGGCGGAAAATATCAGCGGCAGAGCCATTCTGGATGAAATTCCGCCGGAAATAAGGCGGTTGCTTAATTCACCGGCGGGTGCGGTCAGGATAATTACCGCTTTAATTCTGGGAGAAAAAAGCGATGAGCGCGCCGCACAGGTAAAGACAATCCGCGGCTATCTGGAGGGCAAAGCTGATCATGAAGAAGTGCTGTGTCTGGGCAATTTATTGAGGGAAATGCAGGGCGAGCAAAGGCTGCCCTTGGTCGAACTGGCCGTGCCGCAACTGCGCAGCCTTACGGGCAGGGAAAGAAGAAAATTTTTGACAATCATCAGATCGTTAATCGGCGCCGACAGCAGGATAACATTGTTCGAATTCTGCGTGCAGTGGATTCTGCAGGAAAGCGTAATCAGAGAAAAAGAAGATATCTTCGGCAAGGTCTGTTTCTTCTCGCCGGTTCAGGTCGGGTATCACATTCAGATAATCCTGCGCGCCCTCGCGTGTGCCGGGAATGTTGGTAATGCCGCAGCTGCCGGGGCGGCCTTCCGGAAAGGAATCTCCCGGATTCCGGAACTCGCGGCTAAAAATCCCGATTTTCTCTATGGGAAAAACATTAATTATATCTCTGTCGGCACGGCCTTCCGACAATTGGGTTTTTCCTCATTCAAAATCAAACAGGCGGTGGTTGACGCCTGCGCCCATTGTGCCTTTGGCGATGCCCGGGTTACAGTGGCGGAAACCGAATTGCTGCGCGTTATTTCACTGGCCCTGCATTGCCCGCTGCCCCCGTTTGCGGCGGAAGCGGCTGACTCATCCATCTGAGAAATATTTGGCTGAAACACATCCCCTGTCGTCTGTTGTTACTTCTTCTTTGGCAAGCAGCTCTTTTTTCATCTTGCTGCCGCCGCCGAAGCCGCCCAGGGAACCATCCGCTCTCACAACACGATGACAGGGAATAATCAGAGGGAAGGGATTATTGGCCAGCGCAGTGCCCACGGCGCGGGCGGCAAGCGGCCTGCCTGTTTTTGCAGCCAGTTTTGAATACGTAGTAACTTTTCCGCGCGGTATTTTGCAGGTCTGTTTTAAAACATTTGCCGCAAAGTCAGACAGCTTTTTCAAATGCAAAAGTGAGAAATCAAAATTTATTTTCTCTCCCGCATAAAATCCGGCAATCTGTTTGGCCAGCCCATTGGGAATCCGGCGTTCCGTTATATTAATCGCGGCATATTCCTTTTTTATCTTTGTCAATAAATTACTGCGGGGGCAGGGCAAGAAAATTTTTTCGATCAGCGGTTTACCATCCGCATATTGCCAGACAATGCCGATATAATACTTATCCGCCGCCAATATCTGGTAATACATACGGGTATTCTTATTTGTTGACAGGCAGCCCGATTGCATACCACCACCCCGTATAGGCCGATTTGCGGAAGATTATCCTTCTCACGCCGTGAAAATCGTATTCAATAACACCTTGCTCCCGGGAAATCATTTCTTCCATGGCTTTGGCCATAGAAGAACTGTCCTGCTTTTCAGGATTTAGAAAAACGCGTTCCGGTTTGAAGTTGATAACCGTAAGGTAATCACTGTTCAGCGCGAAAAAAACAACATTATCCGCAAGCCCCATTTTTTCTTTAATCTGAACGCTCAGCTTTTTCGTAAAAAGAGATAAACCGAGAGCGCCCGTCACTTTGCCGCTTTTTTTTATCGGGACGGCAATTATTGCGGACACTTCTGACGTTGATTTGCTTATTACCAGATGGCCTACCGTAGCCTTGCCGGCCATCAGATCAGGAAAATACGAGCGGTCTTTGAGATTTTTGTCCGTCAAACCAAGATCTACTGAATAATATGAGCCATCGGGTCTCGCAAACCAAACGGTTGATTCATCTCCTTCATCTTTTTGGATCAGTGTGAGCAGAGGTTTTATCTTCCGCCACTCGCCGGTTTGCGCCTCTGAGGTGGCTGCGACCAGAGCCAGCTTTTCGGCGATGCTTTTGATGTGTCCATCCGTTATGGTGATAAGGGAAGACAGCGCCACATTGGCCTCGAATACTAAACCGGATTGGTTAAGAACAAGACATTCTTTGTTTACCTGGGCAGTAGCGGAGCCGACTGATATGATTAATGCCGCGAGAGTAATAATTATTTTTTTCATAATAGCCAGGTTCAAAACATTTAAGCTTACAATTAGCAATTGTAGCTTTTGATAATTTGTATTATTTGTTTAAGAATTCGTCGGGGGAAACCCCCGCTTCTCTCAATATTGCCCTCAGAGTTCCTTCCGGCATATCACCTGAATGATTGGGAATAGTTGTGTATCTATCAGTATTTTCATTATACCAGATTTCATGGCTGCCTGCAGCTTGTCTATTGAACACAAATCCACATGCCTTTAGTTTTTTAATAATTTCACGATAACGGAAACCAGCTAATCTGCCCATTTATAAACTCACTATCATGGGATAATCAAAAGATTCGCCTAACTTTGAGAACTTTACCTTGCCACTCCTCTCTGACCTTGCCTCCATAAGTTTTCTGGCCACATCTCTCGCAATTTCCAATGCTTCTGTTACAGTCCTGCCTTGCGCAACTAATCCTGGAATTTCCTTGGACGTAGCCAGATAAACACCTTCGGGCAATTTTTTAATATGCATTTTTATTATTTGTTCCATACACAAAACTCCTCCCAAACGATTATGATAATAACTAATTCATATTGACTTGATTGTCAACTGCAATGGACTTAGCTATTAAACCAAATGATCAACAAGAATCTTAATTCCGATGGCGATTAAAACCACGCCGCCGAAAATTTCCACTTTTTTGCCGAAGATCTTTGCCAGAACCTTGCCGAAGTACATGCCGCCGACAGTCATGGCAAAACAGACGATGCCGATTATCATTGCGGGCATTACAATCGGCGTTTTCAAAAGCGAAAAGCTGAAACCCACTGCCAGAGCGTCAATGCTGGTGGCGATGGAAAGTAGCAGCAAAGACAATCCTTTGGTGCGATCCGTTTGTTCTTCTTTTTCTTCTGCAAACGCCTCCCAGATCATTTTACCGCCGACGACGGCCAGCAGAGCAAACGCCACCCAGTGGTCATAACTGGCAATGAAATTAACAATGGTTAATCCGGCAAGCCAGCCGATAACCGGCATGACAAACTGAAATATGCCGAAGGCAGAGGCGAGCCGCAAAATCGGCGGCCATGATCTCTTCACATTGGTCGCCCCAATGCCAATCGCCACCGAAAACGCGTCCACCCCCAGCCCTATGGCAATGAAAAAAAT
>JAKLDS010000105.1 GCA_022703375.1 Deltaproteobacteria bacterium
ATTCAACAAAACAAAAAACAATAAAGGAGCCGTTATGACAGCAATGAGGCTAAAAATATGATTCAAAAAATTATTCAATTACTAACCTCCATCAATGATCATCTGGCTTCAATCCGCGAATTACTATCTTGGGAGGCGGATCATCATTCGGGGGAACAGGTAATTCAACGCCGGTCATAAACACATCCAAGGAGTACTTTATATGGTAAACGATAATCAATTTATTATCAACAGAAAAGTAGTTATGCTTCAGAAGGGGCATACGCTCAATTCTCTGGCCAAAAATACCGGCCACACCAAGCAAGCAATCTCGATGTCCATTCAGGGGCACAGCACTTCGCTGCGAATACACCGCAAAATAGTTGGTATTCTCGGTGTTACCCTTATCGAATTCTGGCCGGAGCTTTACGGTCCGGCGCCTGATGCAAATAAATCTTCTCATGATGCCACGATAAACGATCAGGCGGCATCTGTAAATTAATTTAAGAGGGGGAAATCTTAATGAGAACATTGACCGATTGTTTATATTCAACGATTCACCGCAACAAGAAACCGTTAAAAGTAATCGCCGAAGAAATAGGTATGTCTGAAAACTATCTGACGCGGGCGGCGCTTCCGGATCAGGAAGATTCAGAGACGGGTACAGGTTGCCGTTTCCCGCTCAAAAAACTCATTCCGTTAATCCGCGCCACCAATGATTTTTCCGTGCTCGATACAATCGAGCGTAATCTCGGCCGCGTCGGCGTTCCGTTACCAACTCCCTCCGGAGCGCTGACGGCCGATATCTGCCGTCTGACAATGCATTCAGTCTCAGAGTTTGGGGAACTTATCGGATGGATTGAGAAGGCCGTTGATGATGGCAAGGTGACACCCGCAGAAAATGAAAAGATTCAGCGTGAAGGCTATCAGGCTGTTCAGGCAATTCTAGCATTAATGGAAGTTTGCAAAAAATAAATAATTGTCATTCCGGCCTCCGAGCCGGAATCCAGGGTCTTAATCATGACGCTCGAACAAAAGGTCAAATATCTGGAAGATCGCATCGCCCTGCTGGAAACACGGCTGGGCTTGGGCACTGACGATGCCGCACTCGATGATGCAATATCTCAGATACTCGAGCGCCGCGATAGTTCAGCCCTGGATGCTTATCTCAAGCGCGGCGGGAAAATACCAACTGTCGTTCCGGCCTCCGAGCCGGAATCCAGAAACAAAAGGATATCGGCATGACGGATAAAATCAATTACCGCGATAAAAACGGCTGCTGCAGCGCCGCCACTTACGCTGAGCAAAGTAAATGTAAATTTTTATATTCGCTCAGAATGTATGGGATGTTGCGTCGTGTTTCGCAAACCTGTGGCAGCTGCGGCTCTTATCAGGCCTATCTGGACGGAAAGGAGAAAACAAAATGACAAAACACCAACCTCTCTTTATGCTGCATCTGCGGGCATATGCCCTCGAAATAGCAATCGCGTTTGTTGTGGTATCGGCCATCATTTTTCTTTTTCTTTACTCTTTTTTTTATGTCGCTCCTTATCAAGCCGCGCCTTTTCCGGAATACGATAAATATTTTCAGGAGGATGTTGCAACGCAGGAATATAAGCGCCTTGCGGCTTATCATGGTTATCCGGATGTTGTTATTTTTGAGCCGGGCAAGACACCATTCTTTATCAATAAAGCCGGGAAAAAATGTAAATTCATTTACCCGAAGGGGAGAAAAAACAATGGATAAAATTGTTACTGAAAAGCGTGTTGATGATTTTATTAGTTGGCTGGATAGGCACAGCCAAAAGATGGCGATTATTACGCTGTCCGCGGCTGTAAGTTACATTATTTTGCCGGCATTATACAAAATATTCATGGGTTGATTGATGAATAGTAGAATTTTTGAAGCACAGCGGCTTTTGCGCCGTGCCAGCGAAATCAATCCAGAAGCGACTGCAATGGTTGTTAAAGCCATGCAACAATTGGCCGAGGCGTATATCATACCGAAGCATGCCATGTTTTGTATAAACGAAGCGTTGCCGGGTGCGGCGCTGACAGAAAAAGAGAGAGGCTTTCTATGCCCGAAATCATCAACATTACCGACGGCGGATTATCCAGGCGCAATGGCCACACCGTCGGAGTTATCAAATTCCATGTAAGCCGGCGCGAGGCGGCGCCGGAAATTATAAAAGCTTATTGCGTGCCGGATTTTCAAGAAGGAATTATCAAGCGCTTAAAGATGATTTGTTTTTTACCAGAGGATGACAAAAAAACATGAAATGCCCGAAGTGCGGGAGCTGTAATACTTACTTTGACGGCATTGACAATGCGCCGGACAGGATAATACCACATGGGATTTGCACATAAACATCTATCAGAAGCACAATTAATCGATATCGCCAGTTCACTCTTTAAAATCACGTCGAAAGACATGAATAGAGGCGAACTGCATGGCCTTTGCCCGATCCACGGTGAAAGCAATCCGTCATTTTCATACAACTTTAAAAAAGACGTTTATAAATGCCTATCCTGCAATGCCGACGGCGATCTGCTGCGGCTGTGGTGTGAAGTAAATCATTATGGCCAGAAAGATGGCTTTCGATTATTTTGCGAAAAATACGGGATCGAAACGAAACCCGAAAGACACCCCCTCTCCTCCCCAGGTGGGCTGGATTCATCCACTCCCGGTGCATCCAGTCCACCCCCCTCCCCGGAGCTGACGCACGAACAAATCGTCGCGCAGATGAACCTGGCCTGGGAGAAGTTTCCCGCCTTACCTGCCGCTATGGTCGCGCGGCTCGAAAAAGAGCGCGGCTGGTCCCGGAAATGGATTGAAATTCTCGACCTCCGCCTCGAGACCTGGCGCTTATCTAAAAAGGGCGAATTGTATCAGGTAAAAGAACCGGTCAAGATTGCAATTCCGATCAGGGATGGCAACCTGGTCAATATCTGTCTTTATCAGCAGGGATCGAAACGATTCAAGATCATGCCATTCGCCAAGACGGTCGGAGTATCGAGGTTATTTCCGTCGAAACCATCATTCGATAAATCACCCGTTTTGCTCTGCGAAGGTCACTCAGATACAATTTGTGCTCTTTCGCACAGTTTCAATGCCATCACACAAACAGTGAAGCTCAAGAACTGGCCACCCGAGCATCTGGCGCCATTTAAAAACCTCGATGTTGTTATCGCCTATGATGCCGATAAACCCGGCCAGAAATATGCGGCATTTGCGGCGGAGGCTTTGCAGAAAACGGCCAAATCCGTCCGGCTGGTGCAATGGCCTGCCTTTATGGGTAAAGACGAAACAGGGGCGATTCCGGACGATCACGGGCAGGATTTAACGGACTTCTTTGTCCGCCATGGTAAATCAGCCGAGGATCTGCAGGCACTGATCGATTCTGCCGTCCCCTGGCCCCCCGCCCCTGTTCAAATCGCAGATCCATCCAAAGATGGAATCCCGCCGGCAGCCGGAGAAAAGAAAGAAGATCCCGCCGGCACCGTCGAAGATACCAACGACATCCGTCAATTTTTCGAATCCGGCGTTAATAATCGCTATTCCTTCCGGCCGCGACTTCTCGCTGAGAAGATCCTGCAGGATATCCCTATAATGTATGAGCCGCAAACCGGCCTTGTCTATAAATGGAATGATCG
>JAKLDS010000106.1 GCA_022703375.1 Deltaproteobacteria bacterium
CTCGCTGGTTTCGTCTGCCGCGGGCATTGCTTTTTTGGCTAAAACCAGTTTCTGACCGATGCGCAATCTTGTTGCCCGGATATTATTGCAAGCCATAAGCTGCTTTTGGGAAACACCTGTCTTTTCCGCTATGGCGCCGATAGTATCGCCTTTTTTAACCGTATAATAAACGGATTTTGTTCTTGTCGCCTTTTTTATTCCTGATTCCGTTTTTGCTTTTACGATTGTTCCGGTTTTATGGACTCCGGCATTTTCCGGAAGACTGAGAATCTGATTGGGCTTAAGAGCCGTTCCCTGCAGGCCGTTGGCCTGACTGATTTCGCGTACGGAAATGTTGAATTTTTTGGCAATCAAATAAAGACTATCGCCCCGCTTAACTCTGTATGTTGCTGCCGCCGTTACCGTCGGCAGGAGAAAAAAAACACCCAGTGTGATAATTACCGCCAATACATAAATCTGCCGTTTCCTCATGAAGTGCCTCCTTGCTTTTTTCGGGGGGTACCCACTTTGTTAACGGTGTACAGATTTCGACGAGACGCCGATATGAAACTGATTATTGACTGCACACAGAAAACGAAGACTGCTTAAAATGCAACCGCCTGTTAACTTTCCGGCGTATTTTCTACTAGAATTAATTGTTGCTGTCAAATTTATTTTGCATTATTTTCCGATGCAATATAAGAATAGGCGCAGTATATTGCGCTGCACAAAAGGTGTTTATGCGATTTATTTTTAAAATATTTTCCGCAGCAATAATTCTCACAGTTCTGTATTTTGCTGTTGATGTCGGCCGTTACTTTTTTTATCCTGATGTTGCCAAGCTGAAAAAAAGCCGTCCGGCAAAAACTGCTTTTATGGAATACCGGGAAGATGCCTGGCGGCAAAAAGGAGAGAAAAAAAAAATAAGAAGCGTCTGGGTGTCGCTATCCCGTATTTCACCTTTCGTGATGAAGGCGGTAATTATTGCGGAAGATGATAAGTTCTGGTCGCATGAAGGCTTTGATTTCGATGCGATGCAGAAGGCGATGGAAAAGGATATCAAGAAGAAGAAGTTCCTGTCCGGCGGCAGCACTATCTCACAGCAGCTGGCGAAAAATTTATACCTTTCACCGAGTAAAAATCCTGTGCGGAAGATAAAAGAAGCAATCCTGACCTGGCGGATGGAAAAGCATCTTTCCAAAAGGCGGATAATCGAGCTTTATCTGAATTACGCCGAATGGGGTGATGGCGTTTTCGGAGTGGAGGCGGCCGCCCGCGCTCATTACGGCAAGCATGCCTCAGAGCTCAATGCGCGGGAAGCGGCCACGCTGGCTTCGGTTTTGCCCAATCCCCGGCGTTACAAACCTCATGGGACGTCCAGATATGTGGAATACCGTTCGGAAAGAATATATCAGATAATGGTGCGCCGCGGCATCGTCATCGAGGAATATGATGAAGTGGCCGAAGAACAAAAAAGGGCGGAAAACAATAATACCGTTGATACGTCCAATTCACCATGAAAACTAAAAATGCGTGACGGCTGATTGATGAATGTCAAAAAAATAAAATTACTGATTTTGCTGCTGCCGGTATTTTTCACGGGCTGTGAGGCGGTTGTCAATCACTATGGCTTCGCACCCGCAGCGACTGATCCCGCTGTCCGGGAAAATCTGCCTGCTTCGGTTCAGGAGCTTTATCTGACCACCGACGATCAGGAAAAATTGCAGTGTTTTTTTGTCGCCAGTAAGGCATCCGGGAAAGTCGTTGTTTATTTTCACGGCAATGCGGGAAATCTCTATCAGCGCCTGCCGGAGCTTGCGAGCCTGGCGCAGGCGGGCGTCAGTGTTCTGGGGGTAGGTTATCGCGGTTACGGCAAAAGTACAGGCAAACCATCCGAGAAGGGGATTATCCGAGACGGTGCAGCGGCGTTGCGGCACGTTACGGAAAAAATGGGCTATCGTCCGGAGCAGGTTTTTCTTTACGGCCGTTCCATCGGAACGGTGGTGGCGATAAGCATTGCCGGAGAGAAAAAACTGGCGGGATTGATTTTGATTACCCCTCTCACCTCCGGCCGGGATATGATGAAGGCTCATGGTCTGGGGCTTTTTGCTTTCATTGCCGGAGACTCCCTGAATAATCTGGCAAGATGTGGAGAGATATCATCGCCCGTTCTGATTATTCACGGCACTGAGGATGAAGTGACTCCTCTGCGCATGGGCGAACAAATATTCGCCGCGCTCAGTTCGCCCAAGGAAATGGTGACGATTAAGGGCGGCAACCATAACGAACTGGAATGGCAAGACCCGTCCCTTTACTGGAATTCCATAGCAAAGTTTATCAATTCCCGCGGCAACGCCCGATAAATAAATTCTAACCAATTAAATCAAAACCGGAGTGTTAGAGGAAACACACAGGGAGCATATTAAATTGCTCCGGCCATGATCAGCGCCGTTCGCTGATTTCTGCGGGAGGATAAACAAGAAAAAAATTATATTTATTGTTTTTTCTCTCTTTTCCGGCGCGGGGGGCGTGACCTTTTAGAGTAAGGTTTTTGCTGATTGCCGGCCGACAGATCGCTTGCTGCCGGTTGCTCGGGCGGTGCGTGCAGTGATTTCTGGTAATAATCGTCAAGCATCATGGCAATCAGCGACATCTCATCTTCCGACTGGGCAAGGCTGCGCGCCAACGGCAAAAAACGCTGCATCCGCTCCACTTCCAGATTATCGCGGGAGCGCAGGCGAGCTTCCAGAATGGCGGTAATCCTTTCGGCGACAACTCTTTCCAACTCATAATCATCGGGCAGCGGGCGTTCCTCCATTTGAATACTGTAATGCTTGGCGATGCTCTGCAGCTTGAATTTTTCCATTTCCGCAACCAGAGAAATAGCCACGCCGCCGGATCCCATTCTTCCGGTGCGCCCGGCGCGGTGAATGTATGCTTCGGGATCCTCCGGCGGTTCGTATTGAATAACATGGGACAAATCGGGAATATCAATGCCGCGCGCGGCAACGTCGGTTGCCACCAGGAAACGCAGGGCGCCGCGCCTGACCCTCGCCATCACTTTTTCCCTCATGCTCTGAGCCAGATCAGAGCTTAATTCATCGGCGTCATAGCCGAAACGCTTTAAAACAACGGAAAGATAATGAACCGTATCTTTGGTATTGCAGAAAATAATCGCCGATGCCGGATTTTCGATTTCGATAATCCGCACCAGAGATCGTTCCTTGCGCATGCCCGGCACAACGTAGTAAACATGTTCGATTTCAGCAATATGTACCTGATTGCCGCTCAAGCTTAATAATTCGGGCTTACGCAAAAACTGGTCCGCCAGGCGAATCACCTGCGGCGGATACGTTGCCGAAAACATGCTGCTGGTTATTTTTCCGATAGGAACATACTGGCGGATTTTCACCATATCGGGATAAAAACCCATGGACAGCATGCGGTCGGCTTCATCGAAAATCAGGATTTTCAGGTTGTCGAGCGACA
>JAKLDS010000107.1 GCA_022703375.1 Deltaproteobacteria bacterium
ACCATATGAATTTGCCAAAGAACATCAAGTTATGCTACAGGAGCTAAGACTCAATTTGAACTTGGTACATATTTCGGGGTAAGGTCAGTCAAGCTCGGCACGGTGATTGATAACGGCAACAAAAAAGTTGTTTTCGGCGGAGCGGCTGTGGTGAAAATCAGCGGCGAATACCGGCTTGGCGGTTCCTGATGGCGCCGCCTGTTAAAAGAGGAAATATCATGAAGTATCTGATCGGTAAATCCCCTGTAGCCAAACCCTTATTTGTTCTCAGCAAGCTATGCCTGTTTGTCTGTGTTTCATTTCCCCTTATCAAACTGTATAATAGCAGTATTATGCTTTATGATGGACCGCTTAACAACATTATTACATCCATTCTGCTCCTGATCGGCGCGCCTATTGTTGCGGGCGGAGTCATCAGCTTGGGCAGTTCCACCCGGGTGGGACTGCCGGAGGAAAAAACTAAATTGAAGACTGACGGTTTATACGGTATCAGCAGAAACCCCATTTATCTGGGCGGTTTCATCCTGTGTTTGGCTTCGTGCGCTTTTGCCCTGCACATTGTCAATTTTATCTGTGCGGCAACAACAATGATTTTTCATCATCAAATAGTTCTGGCGGAAGAAACTTTTCTGGAAAACAAATTTAAGGACGAATGGCTGGAATACCGCGGCAAAGTCAGGAGATATTTATGAGTGAAAAAAAGGCGATTATCATGGGCGCCAGTTCGGGAATGGGAAAAGAACTGGCCACAATATTATCCGTCAATAATTTCATTGTCGGGCTGGCAGCCCGGAGAATTAACCTGCTGGAAGAGCTGCAAAAAAAATTGCCGGGCAAAACTTACATCAAGCAAATTGACGTAACGAAACCCGAAGAGGCGGGGAGAAAATTCCGGGAGCTGATTGCCGAAATGGACGGCGTTGATCTAATTATTATCAGCTCCGGTTACGGCGATATGAACCGCGACCTCGACTGGAAAATTGAAAAGGAAACCATTGATGTCAACGTTTCCGGTTTCACTCTGATTGCCGACATCGCTTTCCCCTATTTTATCTCGAAGGGCGCGGGGCATCTGGTTGGCATATCATCTGTTGCCGCTCTGCGCGGCTTGCGGGGATCACCCTCCTATTCCGCGTCGAAAGCTTATATCTCCAATTATCTGGAAGGTCTGCGCCAGCGAGCCGTTCGTTCGCGAAAACCGATTTATGTCACCGATATCATGCCTGGCTTTGTAAAAACAGCCATGTCCAAAGGGAACAACTTATTCTGGGTGGCATCAGCCCGGGAAGCGGCAGCGCAGATATACGAAGCCATCAGGAAGAAAAAAAACCTTGCCTACATAACCAGACGCTGGCGGCTCATCGCCTGGTTGATGAAGTTAATGCCGGATTGGCTTTACAATAAACTTTAATGCCGTTGCGCATGGAATAATCTGAATTGAAGTTTTCTTTGCCTGACTTTGTTATTGAAAAGAAAAAAAGAGAAAAAAAGGGGGACGCTGTCACCTTATGAACTTATTCGGCATGCCCACTCCATTGTTGCCCGCGCATTTGCCGGGTTAATAAGTTTCCGGCGGAGAAAAGAAAAACGAGTAAAAAAATTGAAATCAAACGGTGATTTCGAGTCCCTCATAAGCCATATCAACTTGCAGGCGCGAAGAAGGATCGGAAAGGGCGACATATTTTCTGGTCTGTAGTAAAATTGCGTCGAGTTTTTCATCATCATCAACCGGTTCGGTATGAAAGAGGCAAAGCTTCTTGACGCCGGCTCGCAGCGAAAGCTCCACGCCGGTCATGTTGCTGGAATGCCCCCAGTTCTCTTTAACATACAGTGCGTCACTTAAGGAATACTGCGAATCAAAAATCAGCAGGTCAGCCCCTCTGATAAAATCAAGAAAAGCATCCGGCGCCTCATTGGTATGTTCGGAATCGGTTGAATAAACTATTTTCTGCCCGTTTCTTTCAATGCGGTAGCCGTAGGATTTGCCCGGATGATTTTGTTCCATTGCTGTTATCCGGAATCCGGCAATATCATACTCCCGTCCCTCGCTCAGTTTGACAAACTCGATATCCGCCGCCATCTGCTCCAACGCCACCGGAAAATGCAGCGGCTGCTGCTGATTTCTGAATGCCTGATTTATGTTTTCATGGCATCCGTAAATATTGATTTTATTACCCTTGATATAGGCCGGCAGGAAAAAGGGAAAGCCCTGAATATGATCCCAGTGCGGGTGGGAAATAAAGATATTAAACTCCCCCGTGCCGGCATTATTTTTCATGAGCGCATTGCCGTAATCCCGGAGTCCCGTGCCGGCATCGAAAATCAAGCTGGCGTCATCTTCCCTGATTTCGACACAGGAAGTATTGACTCCGTAAGCGCCGCGCACAGCGAAGGGCAGTTGTTCATCAATAAAATTATCAATATCGGATTGTTTGGTTATCTTAAATTTTACGGCTGTTTCAATTGCCGCATAAATCTTTTTCCTCTGAGCCCGCGCGTTAGACGAAGCCGGTAACGATCCTCTGCTGCCCCAGATGATGGTTTTCATAATTTTCCACCCCGGCGTTTTTTATACATCATGCCCCGGGAAACTTCAACAATTGACATCACCGCTCAGGTAAATTCTCTCAACCCGGCAGAAAAAAAGATATTATACTGATTATCACCCACTGGAACGCGCTAATCACGGGGTTGAGGGCTCCGATAATCAGCAGGCCCAGCACAATAAAAAAGCCGTAAGGCTCGACACGCAGCAGAAAGTTTGTCACATTCGGAGGAGTAAAGCTCATCAATATCTTAGAGCCGTCCAGCGGCGGAATCGGTATCAGGTTGAAAGCCGCCAATACAATATTAATCTTGGCAAGAATAAAAATGCTGGTCAGAATAATATCCGGCGCATCATTGCCAATCAGTTTGTATATAAACAGGGCGATAAAAGCCAGAATGATATTGGCGACAATGCCGGCCGACGAAACAAGCAGCAGACCTTTGCGCTGATTCTGAATATTGCCGATGTTCACCGGCACTGGCTTGGCCCAGCCGAAGCCGATAAGAAAAAGCGCCAGAGTTCCTATCAGGTCAAGATGTTTTATCGGATTAAAAGTAAGCCGCCCCGCCCATTTGGCAGTCGGGTCACCCATTTTCCAGGCAACCCAGCCGTGCGCCAATTCATGAATAATTACTGAATAAAGCAGCGGTATTGCCAGCATGAGAAAAGCTGCCGGATCATTAAACAGAAGTTTAGATAAACCCATTTTTAAAATCTACTCTCTTTGCAGTTTGATTGTTAATCTGCAGCGGCATATAATTCAGGCCATTCCGATTTGCAGACTGTTCTTATTTATAATGTCTAAGTCCTGTTATGTCAAAGCAATAAAAAAAGCCCCCTGCCGGACTGGCAAGGGGCTTATTTTTTGCTATTTCAGGCGTGATTATTAC
>JAKLDS010000108.1 GCA_022703375.1 Deltaproteobacteria bacterium
GGTCATCGGACGCGATGAAGAAATACGGCGCATCATGCAGGTGCTCTCCCGGCGTACCAAAAACAATCCCGTGCTGATCGGCGAGCCGGGTGTCGGTAAAACGGCCATAGTAGAAGGGCTGGCGCATCGGATTGTCAACGGCGATGTTCCGGAAAATCTGAAGGGCAAAAAAGTCATCGGCCTGGATGTCGGTGCATTGGTCGCCGGCGCCAAGTACCGCGGCGAATTTGAAGAGCGGCTCAAAGCCGTGCTGAAAGAAGTAATCAGCGCCGAGGGAGAAATTATTCTGTTTATTGACGAAATTCACACAGTGGTCGGCGCGGGCGCTGCGGAGGGTTCCATTGATGCTTCCAATATGCTCAAACCGGCGCTGGCACGAGGTGAGCTGCGCTGTGTTGGCGCGACAACTCTCAATGAATACAGAAAATATATTGAAAAAGACGCGGCTCTCGAGCGGCGCTTTCAACCTATTCTTGTTAAAGAGCCGACCGTCGAAGACACAATTGCAATTCTGCGCGGCCTCAAAGAACGTTATGAAGTGCATCACGGGGTGCAGATCAAGGATTCGGCAATTATTGCCGCAGCAACTCTTTCTCATCGTTACATTGCCGATCGTTTTCTTCCCGACAAGGCTGTTGACCTGATTGATGAAGCGGCATCACGGCTGCGCATTGAACTGGACAGCCTGCCTTCGGAAATTGATGTTATTGACAGAAAAATAATGCAACTGGAAATCGAGCGCCAGTCTTTGAAAAAAGAAACGGACAAGGCCGCCGGTGAGAGACGCACGAAAATTGACAGGGAATTGGCCGAACTGAAGGAAAACATGAATCAGATGAAGCTCCACTGGTCCAGTGAAAAGGATATTATCAGGAAAATTCAGAGTATCAAGAGCCAGATGGAAAGCCTTAAAGTTGAAGAAGCTAATGCCCAGCGTGAAGGAAACCTGGCGAGGGCTGCGGAAATCCGTTACGGCAGGCTGGTGGAATTAAATAAGGAAATTGAACAGGAACAAACCAGGCTGGAAGAAATTCAGAAAAATGAAAAAATGCTCAAAGAAGAAGTGGATGCGGAAGATGTAGCGGAGGTTGTCGCCAATTGGACCGGCATACCCCTGGCGCGCATGCTGGAAAGCGACGTGCAGAAACTGATTTCCATGGAAGAACGGCTCCGGCAGCGTGTTATTGGTCAGGAAGAGGGTATCAGTGCGGTGGCCGCGGCGCTGCGCCGTGCCCGTTCCGGCCTGCAGGATCCCAATCGTCCCATCGGTTCATTTATCTTCCTCGGTCCCACCGGGGTGGGCAAAACCGAACTGGCCCGCGCGCTGGCGGAATTCATGTTCGATTCCGAGCAAGCCATGATCCGGGTTGATATGTCGGAGTATATGGAAAAGCACGCCGTGGCGCGTCTGATTGGAGCTCCGCCGGGTTATGTTGGTTATGATGAGGGCGGCTATTTAACAGAGTCGGTGCGCCGCCGTCCTTACAGCGTTCTACTGTTTGACGAGATTGAAAAAGCGCATCCCGACGTGTTCAATATAATGCTGCAAATACTGGATGACGGGCGGCTTACGGACGGCCATGGCCGGACTGTTGATTTTAAAAACACGATCGTCATTATGACTTCCAATGTCGGCGGGCAATGGCTGCAGGATGCCGATTTGGATGAAGAGGAGAAGCGTAACCGATCCATGGAAGCGTTGCGGGCTACCTTCAAACCGGAATTTTTAAACCGCATTGATGATATCATTACCTTCCGGGCCTTAACCAGGGAAGATATCGGCAGAATTGTTGATATTCAGACGGATTTGATTAATAAACGCCTGAAAGATCGTAAATTGAGCATAGAATTGACAGCAGCGGCAAAAGAATATATAGCCGAAGCCGGTTACAGCCCGGTTTACGGCGCGCGTCCGCTCAAGCGTTCATTGCAGAAACTGATTCTGGATCCCCTGGCGCTGGAACTGCTGGCGGGTAAGTTTGCCGAAGGGGATCATATCGCAATCGGTTTATCCAAAAAAAGTGAAATAACATTGACGAAAAAATAATATGTGACGCAGGGAGGATTCCGATGGAAGACGAAAAACACGGGGAAGGATTTGTCGTCAGGGATAAAAGGTTGTTTGATGAAACGGGAGAAGTGAAACCTCCGGAAAAACAGTCCGGTGCCGCGGCGCAGGAAAAATCCGCAACAGAGGAGAACAGACAGTCGGCCGCAGAAAGTCAAACCGATTATCCACCGGTGGATTTTACCAATTTTGTCCTGTCGCTCAGCACATCGGCGCTTTTTCATTTCGGCGATATTCCCGGTCCGGAAGGTGTTGTCCGGAAGAATCTGCCTGCCGCCAAACAGACTATTGATATTCTAAATATGCTAGGTGAAAAGACTAAAGGCAACTTAAACGAGCAGGAAAGCAAGCTGATTCAAGGCGCCCTCTATGAGCTGAAAATGCGCTATGTTAAAGAAAAGGACTGATATGTTAAAAGCGCTGGCGCCTGCCAAAGTCAATTTATTCCTAAGAGTGCTGCGCCGGCGTTCCGATGGTTATCACGATATCTTCTCTCTCATGCAGCAGATATCCCTTTATGACGAACTGATTTTCGTCCAGCGGCCGCGGGGCATCGTTCTCACCTGTCCCGGCAGCAATTTGCCGGTCAACCAGGATAATCTGATTATCCGGGCGGCCCGCTCCCTTTTTTCTTACGCCGGTTATACAAAAGGCGTGTCAATTACCTTATTCAAAAAAATACCGCTGGCGGCAGGCTTGGGCGGGGGCAGTTCCGATGCCGCAACAACTCTGCTCACCTTAAATGAGTTGTGTTTGCTGGGGCTTAAGAAAAGTGAACTGATGAAACTGGGCGCGAAACTGGGGGCGGATGTCCCCTTTTTTATTTTCGGCAATACGGCACTGGCTTCCGGGATTGGGGACAAGTTGAAAGCCGTTAAGAATCTGCCACTTATCAACATGGTGTTAATCAAACCCTCTTTTTCACTTTCCACAAAAATGGTTTATGAAAAGCTCAATTTAAGATTGACAAAGAAAGCAATTAATTATAGCATTCCGCGATTTTTTGAAATAGGCGACATCATCCGGGAAATGCAGAATGATTTGGAGGCTGTATCATTGCAATTGCATCCCGAATTAGCTGATATTAAAGAAATGTTGATGCAGCAGGGCGCTTTGGGCGCTATGATGTCGGGCAGCGGCCCCACGATATTCGGCATTTTCACAGATGAAATATCGGCAAAAAAAGCGGCGGCGGCTCTGGCAAAAGACATCGCTTATCAATGCTCCGTGTTTATTGCTAATTCGCTGTAATTTTATGCTTTTCAGTTAAAGCTGAAAATGACTTATGATGGGGCGTCGTCAAGCGGTAAGACACAGTATTGTGGTTCCTGCATTCGGAGGTTCGAATCCTCCCGCCCCAGCCAAT
>JAKLDS010000109.1 GCA_022703375.1 Deltaproteobacteria bacterium
GCGGATCCATGTGTCCGGTCAGTGCCTGCGACAACGCTTCAAGAAAAAGTCCATGTTTTTCTGGATCGATGCTCAATTCGGGACCCTGCGGAACATGGGCAACAGAAAAACCTTGCCCGAAAGGTCTGATCAGGACCAGGAAATCACCTTGCTGGCCTGTGGAAGACTTGAAATCAAACGCGACCGCTTTGTAGCCGAGCCGGGATTTAACCTGGCCCCAGTAAGCTGTTTGAAACAGGATGTCTGTGGGAACAAGCGATAGTATCTTCTTTTGTTTTACGGTGATGTTCATCTATTAATGGCTCCCGGGCTGCATGCCTGTGATTCAACAAAATAAATTCGAAAATGCGTAACGTATCATTAGCGAATAGAACTCATCAGCGCGATATTGCGGTTACGTCGTATGCTTGGCATTTTGTTTAGAATTTAATCGACAAAATCCTTATTGTAAATACTGGTATAATGCACTACAATTGCCCATATAACGTTGGCAATTATAGTTTTTGACATTCAGTAAAAGGTGATATTTGTGATTAAATCTAACGATGCCATTGAAAAGGCTCTTCAGGAGCGCGTCAAAGAATTGAACTGTTTGTATGAAATGGCACGTCTTGCAGAGCGTCACCATAACTCCATGAGCGAATTCCTGAGGAGTCTTGTCGATTTTATTCCCCTCTCCTGGCAACATGAAGAAGTTGCCTGCGCACGCATCATCTTTCAGGGCGAAACCTTTGACAGTAAAAAGTTCTCATGGACCGAATGGCGGCAGTCCGCACCTATCTATCTAGGCGATTATCCCGTTGGCGACGTGACGATTATTTACATTGAAGAGCGCCCAACGGCGGATGAGGGTCCGTTTCTCAAGGAAGAAAGAGATTTATTGGAAGAAATTGCGCAACGCATCGGTGAACTGGCCGTACGGGTGATGGCGGAGCAGGAATTGCAGGAAAACAACAGACAACTCCTGATAGAAAGAAAAGCTTTGCAGGAAGCAAATGCAGCTCTGCGGGTGGTTCTTTCCAATATTGAAAACGAAAAAAAACAAATCTATGAAAACATGCAGTTGAATATTGATAAGGTCATTATGCCGATTCTTCACGCGTTAACACCAGCCGTAACAAGTAATAAATTGAAATATATCGATATACTAAAGACCAATCTGGAAGAAATCACATCGCCCTTCGTAAGCCGGGCATTAAATCATTACCGGTGCCTGACCCCTTCAGAGGTCAATATCTGCAATATGATACGTAATGGATTGCGGACCAAAGAGATTGCACGATTGCGGGGTGTCTCGTCATCAACAGTCAACCGACATCGCGAACACATTCGCCGAAAATTGAAAATTACAAACCAGCAAATTAATCTGACGACTTATCTGCAGTCGCTTCTAGCCTCAGACCCGTCTATTCATATTGAAAAGAACAAATAATTAATATCGGGTATTTGTAGAATATTGCTAAAAAATCATTTCAAAACAGTACCCCAAATCATATTGACATGATTATAAATTCTGCTAAGTTGTCAAAATATTTTGTGGTTGATTCATGATTACTGCGTTTATCCATTTGCGTTGCTGATGCGGCAAAGGTTACTTATGGTATGTTTATGCTGAAAGACTATAGTTCCATAAATGTTATATCTCAAAATGATAACGCACGGTTGCATTTAATGGAACGTGTCAAGGAGCTTTCGTGTCTCTATGATATCGCGCGTATTGCCGCCGATACGAGCCTGAGCGTAGACGAACTGCTGGCGGGTATTGTTCACATTCTTCCGAAGGCTTGGCAACACTCGGAAGACGCCTGTGCGAAAATTGTCTTTGATAAGCGGATACATTCAACTCCAAATTATCCGCGCTTTGTTCGGCGGCAAAGATCAGCAATTTCCATTAACGGCGAACGCCGCGGGTATATTGAAGTGGTCTATCGCAAGAAACAAGGAACGAAAAATTGTAACCCTTTTCTGGAAGAAGAGCAGAGGCTTCTCGAAACGGTAGCCAGGGAAGCTGCCGCCATGATCCGTCGCCGGGAAACAGAACAGGATAAATTAAAGCTGGAGAATCAGCTCAGGCATGCCGACAGGCTGGCCACCATTGGTCAGTTGGCCGCAAGCGTCGCCCATGAACTCAATGAACCTCTGGGGCACATTCTGGGATTTGCCGAGCTTGTTCGGAAATGCTCCGACCTTCCTGTTCAGGCAAAAGCTGATGTTGAAAAAATATTCGACACCTCCCTCCATGCACGCGACATTGTAAAGCAACTCCTTATTTTTTCCCGGCACGCTTGCGGGCAGAAAACAAAAGCAGACCTCAACAAGCTTATCAGACAGGGGTTGACTTTTCTGGAATCCCGCTGCGCCAGTGAAGGCATAAAAATAAAATGCAGTCTTTGCCCCCAGCCGCTACAGATCGATGCAGACCCCGCGCAAATAAGTCAGGTCTTTGTCAGTTTGATGGTGAATGCCATCCAAGCCATGCCCCGAGGTGGAACCATATCCATCCGGACACGCAAGGAGCCGGACAAAGTCTCATTGATCATTGAAGACACCGGCTGCGGCATGACACAGGAAGTTCTTCAAAAAATATTCAATCCTTTTTTCACAACCAAGGAAGTCGGCATTGGAACGGGATTAGGTTTGCCGGTGGTTCACGGCATCATTACGGCTCACGAAGGTCTTATAAAAATTGACAGTCAGAGCGGCATCGGAACAAAATGCAGAATAAAATTGCCGGCCGGAAGAAGCCGGGCATGATGAATAATATAAAGAGTAAGCCGCCAAGTGGTAAAAAAGCTTCCGTTCTCATTGTTGATGACGCACCGGCGACATTGGAACTGCTCGAACGGAATTTGTCATCCGCCGGATACGAAATATTCTCGGCTTCAAATGTCGCCGAGGCCCTACGGGTTATCGAAAGTGTTCCTGTTGACCTAGTGATTACCGACATCAAGATGCCGGGCTTAAGCGGCGTTGAGCTCGCGCGGCATGTCCGCGAAAATTTTTCCAGCATTGCCGTTATTATCATTACAGCTTATCCCAGCGTGAAAGGAGCGGTGGAAGCCGTCAAAACAGGCGCGGATGAGTATCTGGCAAAACCTTTTACCAGCGAAGAGCTTTTGTCCGCCGTTGCCAGGACG
>JAKLDS010000011.1 GCA_022703375.1 Deltaproteobacteria bacterium
CGATGTTATTATGGTTGGCGAAATGCGTGATTTTGAAACCGCCAAGACAGGTGTGGAAGCCTCACTCACCGGACATCTGGTCTTAAGCACCCTGCACACCAACAGCGCACCGGAAACAATTGTCCGGCTGCTGGACATGGGCATTGATCCCTTGAACTTCGCCGATGCCCTGCTGGGAATTCTGGCTCAACGTCTAGTGCGGACTCTTTGCAAAAAATGCAAGGAAGCTTATCACCCCAGCAAAGATGAATACGAAGAAATGGTGGAAGCTTACGGCAAAGAATATTTCGCCCGGCTTAATTTGCTTTACAATAACGACCTTACCCTTTACCGCCCGAAGGGATGCGATGATTGCGACCGCACCGGATACAAAGGCCGGATGGGAATTCATGAACTGCTGATAGCAACCGACAATATTAAAAGGTTAGTGCAGAAACGCGATACCGCTGAAAATATCCGCAAAACGGCGATTGCCGAAGGCATGACTACCCTGCTGCAGGATGGTATTGTGAAAGCTATTCAGGGTCATACGGATTTGAAACAGGTGAGAAGAGTCTGCATCAAATAAGTTAATACCAAGTCGCATTCTTTGGCTAACTTTGTTGGTTGCGTCGTCGGCGTCCTCAACGTATCAATAAATACGCCTGCGGCGCCTCCTCCTTACCGCCTCGTTATCCTGTGAATGCAACATGGTATTAATGAAATTGTCCAGAATACGCCTCATACCGAAGGTCTTGTACGCCTCTCCTCTGGATTTTTTTAAGAGGTCGTCGAACTTTCTTCCTGACCTCTTTCTTCTGACTTCTAAAAGACTATAATTTTTTTTTCAATTCACTGAGTAGATTTAGCGCATCGAGCGGCGTCATGGAAGTGATATCAATATTTCTCAATTCACTGATGACCTCATCTTCTTCTTCAACAAAGAGATTCAACTGAGGATTATTATTTTTTCGGGCATTCAAGCCGCGGGCAATCCGGGGCATTCCTATTTCATCAAATTCCCCCTTTTCCAGATTGCGCAAAATCTCTTTTGCTCTTTTTACAACATCCTGCGGTACTCCGGCGATGCGCGCAACTTCAATGCCATAACTGCGGCTCGTGCCCCCTTCCATTATCTTGCGCAGAAAAATAATTCTTTCACCCCATTCCTTGACGGCAATATTATAGTTTTTAACACCGCTGTTGGTGGCAATCAAATCCGTCAGCTGATGGTAATGAGTGGCAAACAGAGTCCGCACGCCCCGTCCCTGAAAATCATGGATGTATTCCGCCACAGCCCAGGCAATGCTGAGTCCGTCGAAGGTGGATGTACCTCGTCCCACTTCGTCCAGAATTATCAGACTGCGCGGTGTCGCCTTTCGCAAAATATCGGCCATTTCGATCATTTCCACCATGAATGTACTCTGCCCGCGTGCCAGATTATCGGAAGCACCGATGCGCGTGAATATCCTGTCAACAATGCCGATCTGTGCCTGCGCCGCCGGAACAAAACCTCCCATCTGCGCCATTAAAACAATCAACGCCACCTGGCGGATATAGGTTGATTTACCGGCCATATTCGGCCCGGTAATAATAAGCAGCTTATCGGCAGCCATATTCAGCAGCGTGTCATTAGGCACAAATCCTTCTTTTTTCGCCGCCAGTTCAACAACAGGATGACGGCCGTCTTTAATCATAATCGTGTCATCGTCATTAATTGCGGGACACGAATAGTTGTTTTTTTCCGCGACTTCCGCCAGCGCTGTCAGAGAATCCAGCTCGGCAACCAGGCGGGAATTTTTTTGAATGCCACTAATATAACGGCCGATTTCAGCGCGCAGCGCAAGAAACAGTTCCTGTTCCCGGGCCCGGATTTTTTCTTCCGCACTGAGTACGGTCTGTTCAAACTCCTTTAATTCCTGATTGATATAGCGTTCCGCATTGACCAGCGTCTGTTTGCGTACATACGAGTCAGGAACCAGCGCAGCATTGGCCTTGGTAACCTCTATATAATAACCGAAAACACTGTTAAAGCCGATTTTCAGCGAATTAATTCCTGTTTTTTCTCTTTCTCCCGCTTCCAGCGAGGCAATCCATTTTTTGGCATCATGGCTGATTGATTTCAGGGAATCGAGCTCTTCATCGTAGCCGCTTCTGATGAAGCCTCCTTCCAGAATTCCCGGCGGCGGATCTTCGGCGATTGCTGCGGCAATCAAACCCGCCACTTCCGGCATTTCATCCAGTGCCCGGGCGATGGCCAAAAGAGATGGAGCGGATAATTCCATAAGCAGTGATTTTAAATCCGGCACCGCAATGAGCGATAATTTCAGCGCATTGAGATCGCGAGGATTGGCCACTCCCAGCGCAACTCTTCCGGCCAGCCTCTCCAGATCATAGATGCGGGACAGGAACTTGCGCAAATTTGACCGAGAAAGATGATTTTCCTTGATATCCGCCACCGCAGCCAGTCGCGCCGTAATTTTCTTGGTATCCGCCAGTGGATACCCCAGCCACCAGCGCAGCATCCTTGCGCCCATCGGCGTCAGTGTTTCATTAATCATTGCAAAAAGGGAACCGGCGCGCGAATTATCCTGAATTGTGGCAAAGAGCTCCAGATTGCGGCGGGCGGTTTCATCAACTACCAGATAATTATCTGCGGCATGCCATCTGATTTCATTGATGTGCGCCGGATATATTTTCTGTGTTTCCTCGACATAGCGCAAGACGGCACCGGCGGCGGCCATAACTGCGGGATGTTCATAAATTCCGGCCAGGTCGGCTGCGGGAAACTTCTGCTCCAGCACCGCCCTGGCCTGCTCTGGACTAAAATAATTTTCCGGCCGGCGATTGATAAGCAGTGCTGGCCACTGCACGGTCAATCTTTTTATCATTGCATTGCCCGACGGCCCTTCGGCCATAACCAGTTCTTTACACTCCAGCGCCGCCATAGCCGCGAGAAGCTCTTCCTGACCGTCATATTCGGCTATCTGAAATTCACCGGGGGACACATCCAGAAAAGCCAGACCCAGCAGATTGTTCTTTTCATGCAGGCAGGCCAGATAATTATTCTCGCCGGCGCGGAGATTCTCTTCATCGAGAATCAGGCCGGGTGTGATGATCCGCACAACTTCTCTCTTGACAATCCCTTTTGCTTTGCGGGGATCTTCAACCTGATCGCAAACAGCAACCTTGTAACCGTTTTCAATCAGCCTGGTAATGTAAGCCGCCGCCGCATGATGAGGAAAACCGCACAGCGGCACACTGTCTTTCTTGCCCTTATTACGTGAGGTCAGGGTGATTTCCAGCACCGGCGCAACTTTTACCGCATCTTCAAAAAACAGTTCGTAAAAATCGCCCATCCGGTAGAGTAAAATGCAATCGGGATATTTTTCTTTTATCTCCACGTATTGCTTCATGGCGGGAGTTAAATTCGTTGTCGAGCTCAACGCCATTTGCCGTCTCCCCCTCTTTCCAGATCAATAACATCGGGATTCTGCGGCCTGGCTGATTTGACGATAGTTGCTTTAATTAGGAAGGTATTGGCAAGCCAGCTGACAACGCTGATAACCAGTGATCCAAGCAGCGCCGGCAGAAAGCCGGCCACTTCCATACCGGAGACAAAATAAGCAACCAGCCTGAGTAAAAATGCGTTGATAACAAAAGTGAATAAGCCCAGCGTCAGAATATTCAGCGGCAAGGTCAGAATTATTAAAAGCGGACGCAATACAACATTAATCAATCCGAGCAGACCGGCGGCGAAAATCGCCGTCCCCAGAGTATCCACCCGGATACCCGGAACAAATGAAGCGGCAAGGATGATTGCCGCAGTAATGATTAACCAGCGTATGATAACAAAAAGCATCGTTCCTTCCTATTTGCCGGCTTTTACTTTTTTAGCCGATTGAAAAAACAGCCAGGTAATACTGAAACCGCTCATGACGGACGTCCTGGTTTTCACCAGCGGACTGTCCGCAAAAACAGCGCCGTCGAGAAAATCAGCGCTGACAAATGTATGAAAGATGAATTGCCCGTAATGTTTGCTTAAACCGAGAGTGGCCACAGTTCCGCTGTAGCCGCCGCCTGCGGAATATGCGGGACGCTGAGCTGTCGCATAAGCCGGCTCCACCGTGTAGAAATAAGCATTGTAGGCATTGTCCGCAAACATGGGGCCTGCGGAAACTCCAAGATGCAAGCCGGTTTGCGGAATGACATCGCCAAATTCCATCGTGAGGCGCGGGCTTACAATCCAGCCTTCATGGCGCACGGAATGAAAATCTGTGGAGAAAAACGCCCGCACGGGCAGTGACATTCTTAATTTGAACTTATCATAATCATTTCCCCGAATATTGAAGCGCAGGGCGGGGCCCAGTTCAAAAGTCGGATCAAGGTCGGGCATGCCGGCGCGTGCTTCATTATCCGTACTTTTTACCGGCACTGCACCGTAGCCGCTGAAATCAAGCAGAATCCTATCCGTTTTGAATATCTGTCCGGAGATGCGCCTGTCCTGGATTTTTAAAAAATCACCGCGATAAACAACATAAGGAAACGGCAGGACATATAAACGGTTTTTATCCGAACCCCGGTAATCCGGCATCTGCAGAATTCCGGCTCCGATGCCGAGTTCCCATAATGGTTTTTCTTCGCCCCGGCCGGTGCCCGGCAAAAGTAAAACCAACAGCACCGGAATAATAAAGATATTTCGCATTATTCCGAACCTTTAAATTCGACAAACTGCTCCTTTTTTGCCGCGCAAACCGGACATTCATCGGGCAGAACACCGTCTGCAACATAACCGCATACCTTGCAAACATAGTAAGTGGTTTCGCGTTCCTCCATAAAATGCGCCATTGCTTTCTTATAGAGGTTGGCATGTGTTTCTTCCACATCTCTGCTCTGGCTGAAATTCAGTACCGCCGCTTTATCGCCTGCTGTTTCGGCAAGTTTCACAAAACTATCATAGGCTACTTCGGCCACCCTCTGTTCCGACTCGAAGCTGGCCGCCAGATTTTCTTCGGTGCTTTTTATTTCTTTGAGCAGACGCAAAGCACGGCTGCCGTGAATTTCTTCCGAGAAAGCAATCACACGGAAAAGACGGGCAATCTGTAAATAACCTTCCTGCTCGGCCTTATCGGCATAAACTTTCAGCCGGAGAGCTGCTTTCGCTTCTCCCTCATACGCCTGTCTTAAAGCATTCTTCAAATCATCCATATTTTTCCTTACATAAATTTATATTGATTTATTTCTTTTCCACATCAACGGCTTTATAAAAAGCTTCAGAGTCAAGGCGCGCATGGTTCGACAAGCTCACCATGACAAGTAATGAGTATCCCAGCCCGTCCTGAGCCCGCCGAACGGCCGCAACGCCGAAGGGCGAAGCGCATCCGGCATACGCCGGATATACTCCGCATATGCCTGCCCGGCACATGCCGGGAACTTTTTACGAAGTCGTATTACTCGGGAGTAAATTCTTCCTTCCCCGCCCCACACACCGGGCAAGTCCAATCCGCCGGCAATTCCGCAAACGGAGTTCCTTTTGGCACATTGTTATCCGGATCACCCTGCGCGGGATCATAGACATAACCGCAAATTCCGCAAACATACTTTTTCATGTCAGCCTCCTATTCTTTTTTTTAATTCCGCCGCCACTTTCTTTCCCATCTCCCGGCACTGCAGCAGCACCGCCTCATCGGGAACATTCTTCACCTTGACCGGCTCGGTAACAATCTCTATCTTCATGGCTTTTAATATTTCCTGCAAATCGCCGACCGCTTCGCCGCTCCAGCCGTAAGAACCAAACGCTGCCCCGATCAGATTGGCGGGCTTCAGTCCTTTCAGATAAGTCATGACATCAGCCATCTGCGGCAGGATGTTGTTGTTCAAAGTTGAGGAGCCGACAATCAGAGCGCCGGCATTGAGAACTTCATAGACCACCTCGCTGCGGTGAAATTCATTCATGGACATCAGCTTCACCCGGATTCCCGCCTCCGCCAGAGCCTCGCCGATGGCTTCGGCCATTTTTTCGGTGGAATGCCACATGGTTGCATAAACGACAACCGCTTTTTTCTCCGGCATTTGTGTTGCCCATTTCTGATAAAGAGCAAGTATTTTGTCCAAATCCTGCCGCCAGATAGGGCCATGATCGGGAGCGATTATTTTAATCGGCCAGCCGGTTGCCGTTAATTTTTGCAGTGCTTTCAGGACGATGGGCGAATACGGCAAAACAATATTGGCATAGTAAGTGGCCTCTTCGTATTCCAGCGTCGCCCAGGGAATTTCATCGGCAAAACGCTCCAGAGTCGCCAGATGCATGCCGAAAGCATCCTGCGAAAACAAAAGCTCATCGGCAGGCAAATAGGAAAACATACTGTCCGGCCAGTGAATCATCCTTGTTTCCATGAACCGCAGCTCCATATTGCCGAGGCTCAATACTTCCCCGTCCTTGACCGGTATGATGGCGCTGATGTCATGAAAATGCTCCTTTAATGTTTTCGCGCCGACTGTTGAAGCAAATACTTTTTCCGGTTTGATTAAATTAATGGCTTGCGGCAGGCAGCCGGAGTGATCCATTTCCGAATGATTGGAAACAATGTATTTTATTTTTGCCGGATCAACCACTGATTTAATCCGCGCCATCATCTCATCCAGAAACGGCGCTTTCACGGTGTCAATCAGCGTAATATTCTCGGCCATCACCAGATAGGCATTATAGGTGCTGCCATGCGGCGTAGTGTAGCCATGGAAATCGCGCACCGTCCAGTCTATCGCTCCCACCCAGTAAACATGCTCACTCACTTTTATCGCGTTATAAATATTTTCCATGTTCTTACCTCGCAATGCTTTGATTTTTTAATAAGCTTTTGTCAACATCATCCACCGTTCACTACCGTTTTTTTATGATGGAATTTTTTCCGGCGGTATTATTTTCACTCTTCCCTTTTCCCATACTGCAATAGAACGTCCCTGACGTTTATGCTCGGCAATTGCTCTGGCTACCGCTTCTTGCAGTGCTATCTGAGCTTTTTGCTCAAGCGGCAATTTTTTAATATTTTTGTCTATTTTCTTTTTTCTTATTGGCATTGGCTGCAACTCCTTTCAATCATTCTAAAAACAAAATGAAGGCAGTCTGCATAAAGCGGTAAAAAATCCTGAATAAAAGTTGTCTTGCCGGCGCCATTTGGCCCCGCCACAATGTAAAGGTTTGGGATTTTCTTATTCTGCATTTCAGTTTTTACTCAACTATGACTATCAAATAAGTCTTTTATTTTCTTGGTTAATATATGACTTAATAAACTTTCGTCAACACAGGAACTAAATAGGCACACTCTGCCTCTCGTTTTACCTATTATTTAATTATTCTTTTAACTTCCTTGGCGTCCATACCATTCGTGCCATCCATCCACTCCACAACCGCTTTAACCACTTCTTTTTCTTTTCCTCCAAAACCGTGGGGGCCATATGGATCAAGAGGACCAATCGAACCGGCTGCAATTCCACCCTTTACAATAAATAAATCCTTTCTGCCCCTTGCCTCAAGCATCTCATAATACTGTGTATTACTACTGAAGCCACTACCACCGCCATCTGGTGCCCTATCATCTTCATGTTTTACAATCAATACAGGATAAGGCATTTTAATAAACAGGTTAATTTGACCGCTTTGAATTGCGTTAAGGTAGATTCCTCCCATTAAAATTATACCAGATACATCAGACGTGTCATAATGAAACAAATGATAGGGGGCTGGCGACCAAACGCCTTCGCTATATCCAAGTAGAAACAATGATTTTTTATTGTACCTATCTTTCAAGTAACTGATCACTTTTGTAATATCTGCTTGATGTTCTTTCGACCATCTAAATTCAAATGGCTGGTTCCAGAAATTTGATGGCTTATCCTGCAATACAGCAATATACCCCAATTCAACGAATCTATCAATTTCTCTAACGTGGAAATTAGATGGTTTTATTGAACCGCCTGTGCCTCCAAACATGAGGATGATACCTTTGGCTGTTTGCAAATATTTTGGTTCATAAATCTCCAGCTTTACCGTAATGTCCTTTCTGCCTGTTTTAATTTTAACTTCGTCTGTTGTTATTTTTGTTGGATCAACTGTTTTACGGGGATCAGTTGTCGCGCAACCGGAAATAAAAATAATCGTACATCCGATAACCAGACATAAAATAATTAACAACATTCTTCTTCTGGTTTTCAATGTTGCCTCCTATTTTGAGATATCACCAATTTCCATCCGTAAATCCAGAATTGCACACTCTTTGTTTACCATTCGGAAAGGAAGGATTTTTCGTCCCGGCAAGGAAATCGAGGGATTAAAATAATTGGGCGCTGTCCTAATTACCCTAATTACCTTATTTATCAGGCCGCCAAATATTGGCGAATATCTACAATCGTTCCTGCTTTGATCATTTGTTCGGAGGCTTTAAGCAATTCGGCGGCGATTTTTTCATCAACATAATCTTCACCGCAGTTCGGGCAAACCTGTGCGGGAACATCTTTGACAACATATGTAAATCCGTCCCGCTCCAGTGTAACGGTTGTCTTTCCCGATACAGTTTCAGCGTGTTTACAGATTACGCATTTCATAATATTCTCCTTTTGTAATCATTTGACCATTTGTTACTATCAGGTTCATACACAGTAATGACAATTATTTCATTTTCCTCTTTGTTATCTGCCGCCACTATATGTATCGCTCTGTCTCCTATCCAGCCGAGAATTAAACGGCTGGGATAAGGCACATCGTCAGAATATTCTTCAATGGTTTCTCCCTTTATCAAAATATGACGAACATCCTGTTCATTAATTTTGCGTTGGAACATTCGTTGAACAGCATGCGTGCGAAATACGATTTTCGTTGTATCCTGCAATTTATATCTGCTCCTGACTTAATCCGCATAATTTAGATTTTTCTAATGATGTGAAAACCGATGGAAAATGTCAAGTTAAAATAATTGATTGGAAATAATTGAACGCTGTCCGTAATTGCAGAGTCACCCTATGTCAGGGCAACAAGTTCCCCTTCCAGTCTGGCAATTTCAAGCATGGCGCTGGCATCATCATCAACCCATTGGCGCTCGCCGCAAGGTATCGGTTCAATGCGATTGTCAATGCGCGCCGCGGTGCGCCAGAGAAGATTTATGTCGTCACGCCTTTGCTGATTATCAAAGATGGGGGAAACAACAAGTAAATCAATATCGCTCCATGTGTCGCTCTTACCTGTGGCCTGAGACCCGAAAATTACGCCGAATTTTATGGTAATTCCATTTTCCTGCAAGGCGCTAAGGTACTTTTTTACACTATTTAAAACTGAGTTATTAACCATTCATAAACCATTCCCGCCCTGACAATATAAGACAATGCTTCCTCTTTTGTTGGAAGCGCTACTAATCCTTCAGGATATCGTCCCTCAATATTAAATGAGTTCATTTCAGCTAAAAGGTCGGCCTGATCAGAATTAAGAGCTATTCCCGCCAATTCGGAAAGACGAGACAAATTGTGAATTCTTGGCGCAAGATTATTAGATTTTTTTGCATATCAGAGCTTTCAGAATTTTTTCAACAGTCAAGTGTGCAAAAAAAAAGTCCATGCCGAATATGGCCGCTATTCACCAGTTGTTTTGCCACGCCCCAATCTTCATTTGCGCTATCCCGCCAGAATTTTATCTGTTTATTAATATCTATCATATTCGCTATTGTATTTTAACCAGTCGCTCTCCGGCTATTTCTTTTATCGTCTTTTTCAGGGCAACAAAAATCTCTTTGATAGTATCTTGCTTACATTCGTGGAAATTATAAGTATATTATTGTTGTATGTCAATGAAATGTTATTTGTCCTGCCGATCCGCTTGCGCCGGATGAAACAATAATTGTTTTCAATTCGGAAAGGAGGGATTTTTCGTCCTGGCAAGGAAATCGAGGGGTTGCGCGGAGGCGTACTTTACGTACGCCGCACAAACAAGCCCGAAGATTGACGAAGCCAGGGCGGAAAAGAACCCTTTTCGCATATCTAAACCCAATCAATTTTCTCTATAGTCATTTCATTTTTCACATTGCCGGTATTGGAAGTGTCGGCAGGCTCAATGAGCAGAAGTTTATAGCCGGTTGTCGTTGAAGGTTTATGTTCAACACCTTTGGGAACAACAATCATTTCGCCATTGTTTACAGTCACATTCCGATCACGAAAATTCATCACCATTGTCCCTTCCAGAACAATGAAAGTCTCGTCGGTATCCTCATGTTTATGCCAGACAAAATCACGTGTGCTTTGGCGCTTTACCACCTTGAATTCATAGTTGTTCATCATGGCGATGATTCCGACCGCGTAATCCACTTCCGGCAGTTTGGCAAACTTCTCAGAAAAATTGATTTTATCGGCTCTCATATTCCCCCCCCCTCCCCCAAAAAAATATTTACTTCAAATCCAATTGCAAATAAATTGAACGATACCCTTATATTGTTACTATTATATTGTCATAACGGTGCAGGCCGGTATTCAGATCTTTTTCCTTTAATCCTTTTCTAATCCTTTTTGTACTTTTGTTCCTAATATTCTCTACTGCACTTTCCCAAAGGGGAAGTTCGCCCCTGCCTCGATAACCGGTGTTTGCTGTCTGTTAAATACCTTCTCGGAAAGGGTAATAATTTCCTCTTCCATGTAATACTTGAGGCCATTCACCGTAATATACCCTTCTTTCTTGACATCCGCCTTCCCTCTCATGCCGTCAAGCAGGACATAGCTGAAGAGGCCATGCCCTTTATAACCCTCTAAAGCGGTCTCTCTGTCCAGAGACGCGGCAAATACAGATGAACCTATCGCCCGCTGCAAAAGCTTGATTGCCGTTGATTCTGTCAGCCCCCGTGTGCGTTGTTCCAGCAAGGCAAGCTGGATTTGTTTACCCGCCTTGCCTGCGTGGCAGGTATCCAGAAAAATTATCTTCTTCTGGGCGGGGATAGAACCGATGAGGCTGGCCAGTTCCTTCTGGCTCAGTGCGGCTTGCGCGATCCGGTCAGATGATAAGAGCAATACATTGCTGGTGATAAGATAATACTGCTCTACACCTTCTAGCTGTTCGATGACACCATGCGAGGCATTGAAAAAGATAAAGACATCATCGGGCTTGACCGCTGCGGCGGCCTTCACCAGCGCCTTACGGATGGCTTCACTGGTCGTTTCTTCCGGCTTGGAAAGCAGCGTCACACGCACCTGATCAAACAATGGTTTGGCTTTTGCCTTAAGCACATTTGCAAACTCAGTAGCATCGGAAACAGCAAACTTGAGTGCGATGGATTTATTTTTATATTCGTCAATGCCTACTACTACGGCATAGAGATTTGACCGCGCCTTATTGATATTAGACGTCACATTAACCTCAGCTGGCACTGACTCCATAGAGCCCTCTCGGTTCATGGCCACTATGCGGATGTTGTTTTGCCCTTCGCTGAGAGATACATCAAACGGAAATATTTCATCCATACCTTTTTTAGCCCTGATTGCCACGCCGCGCGTCTTGTTGCCAACCTGCACGCCATTGCGGTAAACAATAATATCGCCAATCCCGCCGCCATTGTCCTTGACGGCTACTTTGATGATAATTGTTTCTCTATTGAGATTGATGTCATTTTCCGGGGTAACCAAACTCACTGTCGGCGCGGGCGACCTCTGGGCAAGAGCGCCGATGTCTTCCGTTGCCTTGATTGCCTTGCCGGCTAGCGCTAGCTTCACCAGCTCCGGCCGGTAAAACCGGTTGTAAAACTGGTCAACCCCGTAAACATTATTGCCCACCCGTACATTGAGATGCTTGGCGCCATTAGCCGAGGCGTTGAAATAGCCATAAGGAGTGATGACGATCCATTCGCCATCGGTGAAACTGATGAACTGGGCAATTTCCTGGCCGGTGGAAATATCCCATTTTCTTATTGTACCGTCAAAACTGCTTGAGAACGCATACCTCGCATCTGAGGAAACGGCAAGAGAGAATGAAGGTCTAGTATGTCCTGTGAATGACCGTATCTTACCCCCTGTTGCAACATTAAACAATTCTATATTACCGAGGTCACTTGATGATGATAGGACAAAACGGCTATCCGGAGAAAAAGCCACCCCCGTACGATATCCTTCTGAAAATTGTCTTACCAGCTTTCCTGTGTTGACCTCCCAGAGCCTAAGCAAACCGTTAATAATATATTTGCCATCCTGGGAAAGGGCTATATATAAAACAGCATTATACGCCCCGTTATTGATAGGCGAAAAAGTTTTTATTTCCCTTAGCGTAAAGGCATCAAATGCTTTAACTGTTTCGGTACTACACACGCCAATAAGCTTCGGATCGAATTTACAATAGCCGGCAAGTATTTGACTGCCATCATGAGAGAAGATAGCACGACCTAAATAATTCTCTTTAGATTCCTTTATGATCTGTATCTGTCTTTCTGTAGAGACTTCCCATAGCCTTAAGGTATCATCACCGCCTGAAGACAGGGTGTATCTACCATCAGGAGAAAAAGCAACAGATTTAATATATTTGGTATGTCCTGAAAAAGTTTTGATTTCTCTCCCCGTAGAAATATCCCATAACTTCAATGCAAAATCCCGCCCTTCATCGCCGACGCGTGCTGAAGTATATGCGCCGGCCCCAGATAGTACATATTTACCATCTGGTGAAAGGGCAAGAGCGCTAATGTCCTCCTTGTGCGCTAAGAATGACTGAATCCTTCGTCCTGTTGATACATCCCAGAGACTAATCCTGCCACTATCAGCCGATAGAACATATTGTCCATCTGAACTGAGAATAACGGAAGTGACATTAAAGATATCTCCTCCAAAAGATCGAATTTCCCGTCCAGTTGAAACATCCCAGAGTTTGAGAGTATTATCCCTGCTCCCTGACAATGCATATTTGCCGTTAGGGGAAAAAGCGACGGAGGTAATCCAGTTCTCATGGCCTGTGAATGACCGTATTTCATTACCAGTATATACATCCCAGAGCTTGAGAGTATTATCCCTGCTCCCTGACAATGCATATTTGCCGTTAGGGGAGAAGGCGCTGAGTTTAGGCTCAATATCTGAAGTGTTCTTTCGTAGAAAAGTTCGTATTATTTTGCCGGTAGATACATCCCACACGTTAACGGTATCGGGATACTTAACGGAAAATATATATTTCCCGTCAGGAGAGAAAGATAGCGGTTTATCAGATTTTGAATCTACGAATTCTCTTATTTTTTCTCCAGTTGCTACATTCCATAGTTCAATAAATCCCCAACCAGACCCATCACCGGAAAGAACATAACTGCCGTCTGGGGAAAAGATTGAGTAGACGGTTCCTTCCGGATATCTTATGGTGATTGCCCTGGTTTCCTTGCCTGTGGCAACATCCCAGAGCTTAACAATGCCGGTCTTTCTATCGCCACTGCTATACATGACATATCTACCGTCAGAAGAAAAGGCAGCAGAATGCAAATCACCTATTTGCCCTGCGAATGCCCTTATCTCTTTGCCTGCGGCAACATCCCAGAGCTTGATCTGACTATTTTCACCAATTGAACTTGCAGTAGACACGATGTGTTTACCGTCTCGGGAAAAAACTGCAGAATTAACCCAACTTGTATGTCCCTTGAAGTGTCTTATTTCTTTTCCTGTTTCCACATCCCAGAGCTTGAGCGTATTATCCCTGCTCCCTGATAGCGCATATTTGCCATCTGGGGAAAAAGCGACGGACGAAACACTGCTGGCATGTCCCGTTTGCACAAATATCTCCGGCTTTTCCTTAGCGGCAAAGGCCTCTACCGCTGATATAATCATACCCAATATAACCAACGCTGCAATAAACCACCGGGCAGATTTTCTTATCATCTCCTCTTCCCCTGTTTTTTCATCCATAAATTAGAATGCTTGAAATTTCCATTATTTTATGGGCTATTCAGAAACCGGCTACGAGGCGCGCAAAAATCGAAGCGCGAGGCGTATATAGATATACGTTGAGCGGTGCGGTTTGCAGCGCAATACAGTAGATGAGCGTTCGCGTGTCCTCGCGCCACCTTCAGGCGGTCAGGGTATTTCAATAGCCCAACCATTTTTCAAATCATTCCCACGCCCGCATCAAAGGCGGCGAGGTTAATTTTTTGTTTATCCGCAGTCATATCTTTTTTAATTTCCCGCTGAAACGCGCGACGGTCAATTGGCAATTGTTTAGTCGCCGACAAAGCGCCAACCATAATAATATTGCTTAAAATCGGATTGCCCAATTTTACCGCGGCGGACGTCGCGTCAATAAACCAGTTTTTTGCCGAATACTTGTCAAATTTTTCTTTAATGATTTGACTTGACGGATAATTAAGCTCGCCGGTAATGACACCAATGGGATAAACTTCCCGCTCATTGGCTAAAATCACCGTTTGGGGATTGCCATATTTCGTCAGTACCCGCAAAGCTTCCACTGGTTCCAGAGCAATGATAATATCCGCCCTGCCCCCTGGAATCTGCGGACTTAAAACAGACTGACGGGAAATCCGCAGATGGCTCATCACCGAGCCGCCCCGCTGCGACATGCCGAAGGTTTCGCCGATGGTCACAAAATATCCGGCGCTGACCAGCATGCCCGCCAGAACGCGCGAAGCCAGCACATTGCCTTGACCGCCGACACCTGTAATGATTATGTTTACCGGATTCTTCTTAATCATTGGGGCGGTGCCTCCGTTTTGGTAATCGCCTTTTGCGGGCAAATCGAATAGCAAACGCCACAGCCGGCACAAATCACCTCATCAACAACCGCTTTCTTTTTAACCTTATCCCACACCAGGGCTGGACAACGGAATATTCTCGTGCACAGGCGGTTGCAGCCGCATTCCTCACCACGGCAGAGCTCCTCGTTCACTTTCATCAGGTATTTCTTCTTGCCCTTTTTCTCCGGGCTTAAAGCGCAGATTTGCCTCAGAATCAGAACTTTTACCGTATCTGCTTTTTCCATAAAGGTGGTAAGCTGAGCAGTGGTTTTCTCCAGATCAAATGGATCGCAGATAGCAACTTCCGCGCCAATGCCCCGGGCTATCTCCGCAATGTCAATGGCGGGCAGTGTTTCCCCTGATGCACCGGAACAAAGTCCGGGATGAGGCTGAAATCCCGTCATCGCTGTGCCCGAATTATCGAGTACGATCATGGTGAGATTGGCGTTATTATGCCGGGCATTAATAAGCGCGGGTATCGCTGCGTGATAAAAGGTGGAATCACCGCAGACAGACAGGATCGGATTTTTCAAGCCAAATGCATCCAGTTTGGCAAAGCCGCTCGCAATGCCTGTCCCCGAGCCCATGGAATGCGAAGTGCGCACCGTATTGAAACCATTGGCCGGCGTCAACGCTCCCAGCGTATAACAGCCGATATCCCCGCAGACAATTCCTGCGCGGCCGTCGAGCTTCAGGGCGGCATTGATATTCCAGTAGGAAGCACGATGCGGACAGCCGGCGCAAAAAGTCTGCTGGCGCAGAGGAATAATTTTTTCGATTTCCTGCATGGCGTGCGCATAATCATCGGCCACCGGCTTGTATTTAATCCTGAATATTTTACCCAGCGCGGCGGCGACAATATCAGGATTCAACTCACCGACAGACGGGATGGTGCCGTCATTTTTTCCGTAAAATGCTTTTACACCGATTTCTTTGGCGCACCCGGCATAGAGCGTTTTGACATTTTCTTCCAGAAACGACAGCACTTCTTCGACAATCAGAACTTTGCCCGCAGCCTTCAGATGCTTTTTCAGCAGTTGCGGCGGCAGCGGCCAGGTAGAGCCAAGCTTCAAAATCCCGACACGTTTTTGCAGACCCAGCATACCAATCGCTTCCCGGCTGTAAAGATAGCAGGCGCTGCTGGTTATCACAAGAAGCTCCGGCTTTTTTGGTCCTTCATAATAATTACAGAGAATCTTCTCGAAAAGGTTTGCCGTTTCAGCAAGCTTTTTTTGCTGAATTGTATGTTTGGGGACAACCGGCGTGCTCACCACCGGCCCGCGCAGCGGATCCATCATCGAACCGCTGTAATCGAAATGCGCTTTTGAATTTTTCGCGGGCAACCTGCCGCAAATTACATTGCCGCTGGCATGGGAAAGGCGTGTCACCGAACGCAGCATGACGACATTGTGAATTTTTTCCGACAACTCAAAAGCCCATTTTGTCATATCCTTGGCTTCCTGAAAAGTCGCCGGTTCCAAGAGGGGTATTTCCAGCATCCGTGCGAAATAGCGTGATTCGCCTTCATTGACGCTGGAAAGCGCGCCCGGGTCTTCACAGGTCACCAGCACCAAGCCGCCGCGTGTGCCCGAAGCGGTTAAATGCAGAAGAAAATCGGAGGCCACATTGACGCCGTTTTGTTTCATGACGCAAAGCGAGCGCAGGGATGCAAAAGAGGCGGCGGCAGCCACTTCGAGAGCCACCTTTTCATTGGTTGACCATTCCACATAGAGATTCCGCTCCGTCGTAACTTTAGAGAGGCTTTCCACCACCTCTGAGGATGGCGTTCCCGGATAGCCGCAGGCAACATTAACTCCCGCTTCCAGCGCTCCGCGCGCGATCGCCTCATTTCCCATATAGAGAACAACTTTATTGGCCGGGCTTAACAGATTGGACATTATCTAACGCACCTCTAACAACAAATGTATTCCCTCCCCATAGACGGGGGAGGGTCAGGGTGGGGGTGGATTTTATATTTCTTTCCCCTCCCCTCAATCCCCTCCCGCAAGAAGAGGGGATTATTTATTTTTTTCGACCGCTTCTTTTCAACAGCCCCTTAATTAAAGAATCGTTACTATTTAAATATAAAAGATTATTTTCTCTGCCGCTTTTAGCAACAATATTTTTCATCGCCACCTTTTTCTTTTCCAGTGCTGCTTTCTTCAGTTCTTTTAAAATTTCGGATGGCGCTTCTTTTATTTCCAGGACACCGCGCGCCACCGCCAGATCAATAAGATCGCTGCCCGCCTCCGTCCGGACAATCAACTGATTCCACTTGCGCATTTCTTCCCAGTCATTACCGAAACGCGCCGCGCCTACGGAAACATCGGCATATTCCGCCGTGCTGTCCACACAGTAACGACAGGCCTCCCTGATGCAATTTTCAACCTCTTTCATCGGTATTGTCCTGTTTCCCTGCGGTGTATAAATTTCGAGAATTCCTTTTCCCGCCGGAATTTCCATCCCGACAACAGCGCTCTCATCTATATTATTCATTTTTAAAAGTTCGGTAAATTTATCGCGGGCCAGCGTCCAGCCGCAAAACAAACCGACGACCAGTTTTAGCTTGTCTTTTTTGAGGGACGCATCCTTATCAGTATATGTTTTTATTTTCGCCAGAGCGAGCGCCTGACAGGGTGTCGCCACCACACCTATTTTAGCAATGTTTTCAGCAGCGATTTCATGAAAAGTGGCGACAGTGGGTGATACGGTAAATCTGCTTTGCGAGTTTTGCAGCAAATCATCTTTACTTTTTATGGCAACAGGAACGTTTACCTGCCGCTCCGAAGAAGACACTATGGCTGTTTCAATTAAGCCTTCGGCCAAAGCCAGTTCCATCAGCGCCGTAATCGTGCCGCCATGCTGTGCCCTTTCGCGCAAATTGGAATCCGCCGCCCGGGACAGATAATAGCCCTTAACCACCCCGATTTCCGGCGTCACATCGGCCTGCGGAAAAAGTGACTTTCTCAATACAGAAAGGTCAGTTGAAGAACGCGGGCAAAAGGCATAACACTTGCCGTCGGACAAATCACACGAATGGAGCTGCACGGTGCGGTCACGGTAAATAACCTGATAAGGGCAAAGGTTAACGCAGGCGCCGCACCCCGTGCAAAGGCCGGCATCCAGCACATTTTTTTTCAGTAATTCCTGAGAGCTGAGTTTCCTGGTTTGCCGCACGATCCACCCTTTTCCAATTGATGAGTTTCTTATACCATTATTTTTTATTTTGGCAAGCGACTGTCACACACTTTTTGCCGCCGACTATTATAGTCTTTTTTTGCGGGATAATCCGATTGGTGAATCTCGAAGAGACACCTCGCCTGGCCTTACTCTTATCAGGTTATATCGGAATTGGCATCTCCTGAAAAATGAACTGAAAAATCAAAGCACAAACCATTGAACCAAGAAACAGCTTTCCCAAAGGGTGCGTGATGCTCTGGACGGGAAAGCTTAAAACCAAGAATGACTGACCGGCGCTGTCATATGTTTTTTCGTTGCCTGCCTGATTAATCTGTCGCCCCGAAATACTCGGCGGAAAAGATATATATTTCCGTATCCTCTTCCTGCCAGGCGTTTGCCGGCAAACCGGCTTTGTGACATGTCTCCTGCAAAAACGTTTCTCTGTCCCATTTATACTCAACCGCCACCTGCGGCAGCAGCAGTCCCGAATTATAGCCGTTGATTATATACAAACCATGTTTGCCTGTTTCAATTTCGCTGATGTCCTTTATTCGCCGCAACGGAGTTAATACCGATATTTCAAAAGATAAATCTTTTAATTCCTCCGGCTTAAGAGCGGGGAAACGGGGATCCTGAAAAGCCGCGGCAATTGCCATTTCCTGCACCGTTTCCCAAAGCGGTTTTATCGCCTTGATGTAGCCGATGCAGCCGCGCAGATGCCCTCTCTTTTTCAGAGTGACAAAAGCGCCCCTCTTTTCTTTCAGGATTGCAGAAGGAACGGCAACCTGCGGCATTTCCTTTTTGTGCAATTGCGCAGCGATGGTATTTTTCGCCAAATCTAAAAGCGCGTTTTTGTCTTTTTCCGTCAGCCCCATATTATTCTCCTTATTTACAAAAGACCGCCGCCGCATACCCCACAACGGAATTTTTATCCCCGGTTACATCGCCGGAATTGGCGTACTTTAAAAGATGTGATTTATCCGCTCCCATCCGGCGCGCCGCCATCATTGCCACAGCCATCGGCCCGCCGCCGCACGCTTCACAGGTATCAGCATTCAGGCTGTTCATTAATCCGGCCGCATCACAATCACGCAAATGATTTAAGACAATTTCGTCGAGTTTTTCGGCTTCTTTGTAGCTGTGAAAATGCGATAAATCAGAGCTGCCGACTATTAAAACCTTTTTTTCTCCGGCAGCCAGACAGATGGCCGCCGCCAGATTGCTGCAAACACTCTCACTTTGTTCTCCCATCACGAGAGGTACAAATTTAAATTGACCGAGCGCTGTTTGCAGAAAGGGAAGCTGAATCTCCACGGAATGCTCCTGTAAATGAGCCGCCGGCAATTCAATGACGCCGGCATCCGCTTTTCTGATCGCCTCCGCCATCTCTTCATCAACAGGCACTACGCCCAACGGTGTTTCATAACCGCCGCGGGAAAAGACGGATACACCATGAAAAGCTACCCGGTGACTGGGACCGATAACAATGACGGAATCATATTTTTTTTTGCAGAGCAGTTTATAGGCAAAGGCGGCAACCTGTCCCGAATACATGTATCCGGCGTGCGGCGCCACGAGCGCAACTATTTCTCCCCTGATACCGGAATCGGGTACTGCTCCGAAGTATTTTTCGATATCCTGCCGCAGAACAGAAGGTTTCCCCGGATACCAGGAACCGGCAATGGCCGATTTGCGAATGTTATTCATAAATCTCCTCCGTCTTTCTGATGCAGATGACGCAACTACTCCTCTTTCTGAACAACACCCTGTTTCTGGCGTAATATTGAGCCCGCCGCAGTATCGAGTACTTCATATCCCGCAGCGGTAATCTGCGCTCTGAGCTCATCCGCTTCCTGCCAACGGCCGGCAGCTCTGGCCTCATTTCTTTTTTCGCTGAGTTTTTGCACATCCGCCGTAACGGTCCGGTCTTCTAAATCCATAATGGCGAGCACTTCATTAATTTCCTTTAACGCCCGGAGAATTTTGCCCGCATCAGTTTTGCTCAATTTGTCCTTCGCCAGCGGCAGATTAACCAGACTGATAAAATCAAACAGCGCGGCCAGCGCTCCCGCAATATTCAAATCGTCATCCAGCGCGGCGCTAAATCCGTTTTTCAAATTATAGATAAGCTGATCCGTATCGGCAAATCCGCCTTTTTCCTGATGGACAGCCCTGACGCGGCCGATGAAATTATTTAGTTTATCCACCGTATTTTTTGCCGCCGCCAGCGCCTTATCGGAATAGTTAAGGGGCTTGCGGTAATGCAGGCTCAACAGCAGAAACCGGACATCAGTGCCGCTGTATCCCGACTGCCGCAGCTTTCCCAGCGCCACATCCGTACTGGAGGAACGCGACATCTTGGAGCCCTTTACCATTACCATTTCCGTGTTTATCCAATAATTTGCTCCGCTGCGCCCGAAGCAGGCTCTGTTTATCGCCAGAATATTTTCTCCGTGCGGAAAAGATTCGTCCGCGCCGCTCACATGAATATCGTAGGCCTGCCCGAGATATTTTTGCGAAATCGCCGCGCATTCCAGATGCCAGCCCGGCCGGATATTGCCCCATCTTGTTTTGAAATAAACTCCCCTTTTCAATTCATTCAGGTTTGCCCTTTTCAGCAGCGCAAAATCAACCAGGCTGTCCTTTTCATAGTCATCCATGTCCACTGATTTGTTCTGCCTTCGTATCTTGCCCGGATCAATATTGGTGAGAGCTCCGTATTCCGCCAGCCGGGAAATATCGAAATAAACGGAATGCAGTTTCTCGTACGCATAATTTTTATCTGCCAGCTTCTCCACAATTTTGAACATCTCTTCCACATTTTCACCGGCGCGGATATAAATATTATCCTGCCGGATATTCAAATCGCCGGCCTCTGCCAGAAATATTTTTATATATTTATCTGTATAAGCGGCCAGCTCCACGGCTGCTTTTTCGGACCCTTTAACGGACTTGTCGCCGATATCCATAATATCCAGAACATGTTTTACCTGATAGCCCTTGTAAACAAGATAGCGGTGCAGTAAATCGGCGGCCACCAGGCGGCGATAATTCCCCAAGTGAGGCGCATCGTGGGCAGTAGGCCCGCAGGTGCGCAGCGTCACCTCACCTGCTTTGAGCGGCTTGAACAGAGTTTTCTGTCTGCTTAAGATATTATAGAGATTGAGAGTGGAGAGTTCCTCCTGGAACGTGAATAAATCGGTGCTTAAATACCGCTCGCCGCTGTCCGGCAGGATGACAACGATAACACCTTCTTCCATCTGCCTTGCTTTCTCCACGGCGATGTGCATTGCCGCCCCGGAACTCATTCCCGCCAGGATGCCCTCTTCACGCGCCAGTCGGCGCGCCATGGCAAAGGCGTCTTCATCCAGAATATTGACTTTTTCATCCAGCCGGTTCTTTTCAAATATCCCCGGCCGGTAAGATTCCCGCATATTTTTCAGGCCCTGGATTTTGTGCTGCAAATAGGGCTCCACACCGATAATCTTCACCTGCGGATTTAATTCCTTGAGCCTTTTGGAAATTCCCATTGCCGTGCCGCTGGTGCCCAGGCTGGCTACCACCATGCTGACCTGGCCGCCGGTCTGTTCCCATATTTCACCTGCCGTGCCCTGATAATGAGCGGCGACATTATCTTCATTATTAAATTGATCCGCCCCAAAATATTTCCCCGGATTTTCGCGCAGCATCCTGTAGGCGGCTTCGATGGCGCCATCGGTGCCCTGATTGGCCGGAGTAAAGTGCAACTCCGCACCGAGCGCCCGCAGGATTTTTTTGCGTTCCTCACTGGCGGCTTCCGACATCGTCAGGCACAGCTTGTAGCCCTTGACTGCCGCAATCATCGCCAGTCCGATGCCCGTATTGCCGCTGGTTGCTTCCAGAATTATTTTATCCGGAGTCAGGTCGCCGCGTTTTTCCGCGCCTTCAATCATGAATAAGGCGGTGCGATCTTTTACCGAACCGCCGGGATTGGAGCTTTCCAGTTTGGCAAATATTTTTACTCGATGATTGGGATTAAGGCGTTGCATCTCAACTAACGGTGTATTGCCGATGGCTTTGAGAAGGCTATTATTTAATTTATGCATAAGCTAAGGCCGACGTAATTAATACTGACCATCATAATCTGGCTTGCTAAATATCGTTAAGTACAGGGTTTGTCTTATCGCTGGATTTAGCTATCCATCTTTATCACGGGAATTTTCACAAAGGGAACGCCCTCTTCTTTCAGCTCTGCTTCTTCCTGAGAGGTGGTCGTGCCTTTGATATTGCGCTTTTCTTCTTCTCCGTAATGAATTTTTAACGCCACTTCAGCAAATTTATTGCCTACATCATCAAAGTTTTTATCAATATACTGATGCAGGGCATGCAGCGCTTTGGCCGGCAGAGCTTCATTTTGCGGCAAGCCGTCATTCACCGGCCTGGTATCCTTTCCCATAATGGTTATATTGGACGGAACAATCTCCACATCTAAACTGTTACAGACGGGGCAGGAAACAAGTTTCTGCCTGTGCTGTTTGACAAAAGCCTTCCGGTCTTTAAACCATCCTTCAAACCGGTGGCCTTTTTCACATTTAATATCAAATATTATCACGGAATATTTCCTTCCCCTGTTTATGAGAGATTTTTTAACATATAAAACGATAAAATACAATTATCATTCCATTAACTTTGCTGAGCGTTTCCGAATCAGAACCGACAGCGGAAACCGCCCAGCCGTTTAATGTTCAGCATCTCTAGCGGCTATCCCGGCAGCTCAGGTTTCTAATCGACAGCCATCATGACATTGGAGGCTTTGATAATCGCGTAGGCTTTTTTGCCGGCTTTTAAACCGAGCGCTTTCGCTGATTCTTTGGAAATAATCGAAACAACTCTGGCGCCGCCCGCAAGTTCCAGAATAATTTCCATATTTACCGCACCTTTTGTGACTTTAACCACTTTTCCTTTTAATACATTACGCGCGCTTATTTTCATAATGTCCTCCTCTTTTGAGTATATATAAAAGTATAAGGATAAAGCCACTGGCTGTCAATGAAATCATCGCGGCAAAAGTCAGGTTATGACGCGCCGGCGCGGTGATCAACTGCCCGCCTTGCTCATAATACTGAACAAAACATGATAATGAAGCAATTATCATAATCAGGGACTGCCCTGTCAAAGATATATTCCATGCGAGAAGAGCGAAAGGCGGCATTTGCCCTGCGGCAGATGTCTTTGCCGCTATTGTGTCACGATTTCGCTGGTAAGTTCAAAGGCCATCGTTGCTTCTCCTAGGTGATATACAAAATTACAGGCAGTTCCGTTTTTTCGTCAGAAGGATTGCTCAAAGCACGATGCAGAGCCGAGTTGAAATGGATGCATTCTCCCCGCTCCAGAAGGCTGGTATTTTTACCGACTGAAATCGCCAGCCGGCCTTTTTAATACATAAATAAATTCTTCGCCTTCGTGGTGGTCCTCAACTCCTTCATGAGCCGTATTCGGTTTGATGGTTACAAGGTATCCGCTCAGATGCTTATCGGAACCTGATTTGGTAAGTTGGGTATAGGCGTAAGATCCCGCGCGCTTTTCTGGCTTTTTACCCGGGACTAAGATTTTGAGTTCCTTTTACCGTCGAGCGCAGCCAAATCAATCTTCAGCGACCTGCTTAACTGCAACGCCAGCGCCACCGGAGTAGTGATTTCATTCTTTTCAACTTTTTCCAGCAACTCGGCGGGGTATCCTGTTTCGTGGGCGAGTTTTTCAATGTTCAGTTTCCGCTCTTCACGATACGCCTTGACGCTCTGGCCGAATGATTTTTTCTCTTTTGTTTTTGCCATGGTTATTTTCCCGTAAATTGAAGTTTGCGTTTTGGTGAAGACAGGCCGTCACTTTCACGCCTTGTTTGTTATGACCAATGATACATTCGAGCTTTTGGAAGTCAGGGCAAATAATTGTCTTTGCGGGAACAGGGAAGATTGGCACAAACAAAACTCTCTGTCCCGCGCCAGTCGGGGAAGACAAAGAGTACAAATCGGACGTGTTGTGACGGAAATTAATAAAGCGACAGCTTTCCCCTGGGCCGCAGTTATTTCTTTTCTGAGTTCGGCGCAATATCATCAATAACATCAGCCAGCGCTTCTGCATTATTGATAATTACCGTAGAATCAATCAGAGAACCTGACTGGCTCGCGGCGCGCGTGGCGGCCGGTTTTCCAATTTTGATTATCCGCCGGGAATCTCCCGATGATACCACCTGCCAGTTGTTAAAATCAATTTGGATATCACGCACGTGCTGTAAGGAGGAAATTTCTCCGATAATGGCATCTATTTCAGAGGCTGTATAATCCCTGTCCGACCGGACCAAATCACCGTAGAGATAAACCGTGCCGCCGGTAGATGAATAGTCTATCCTTGCCATGTCTGCATCATGGCGCGCAAGAACCATCCTGACATTCCGGTTGATTTCATATCGAGATATCTGGTTTTCCGGCGGCATATTTCCCCCTTTTAAGATTAAACACTTCCAAAAACCGGCTATTTTCAGGAACTGGATGACTGAACAAAAAAACGCCGGCGGTAAAGATTTATCCCTTTTACCATTCCCCGGCTCCATTTCCGGCGGAAGGCCGATGACCGGGGAACCCCGAAAATTAAAACAATCAAATCTTTCCCGATAGTTATTTTGATTTTATCACAGATTTTATTTTTGACAACAAATCAATTGAACTGGTTTTTCATTGACAGGGAGCAGCTCTTTCATTATTCTTTTTACCAAAGACGACCGCTCAATAATTACCGCAGCCGTTCGCGGACAGACATTGACAATATCCGATTTTTACCTATCTTAATGACAACGGCAATTCGGCCTTCGGAAACGCAAGGCGGCATTGCATCAGGTATAAAACATGAATACTATAAAAAAACCGGGAATCGCTTTACTGATTTTACTGCTGTGCCTGTTTGCCATAACGGCGCTTGCGCAACGGGAAAACAGCCCCCCGGAAAAAGCAAAATACATATCAGACCATTTTGACGGCAATACATTCTTTAATCCCAAAGACGAGCAGCCAATGGCCGCCCCGTCCTCTAATCAACCACCGCGCGGCCTTTTCTCCTTTGCCATGCGCTGGCTGTTTAACAATAACATGCCCCCATGGCCGTCATTCCAGGATATTCCGCAGTCCATTCCCCCTTCTACCCATGTGACTGCGGGAAAAATCAGAATAATCGTCGTCGGTCATTCCACTTTCCTGATCCAGATGGATGGCTTGAACATGCTGACTGATCCCATCTGGTCGGACCGCTGCAGTCCTGTATCCTGGGCAGGCCCCAAAAGGCACAAGCCGCCCGGCTTAAAAATGGAAGACCTGCCGCCGCTTGACGCGGTGCTTATCTCCCATAATCATTACGACCATCTTGACCTTCCCACACTGAGTGCTCTTACTGCCAGAGGTACCAGGCGGACAATCGTATCGCTCGGCAATACGGAGCTTGTTAAAAGCTCAGGCATGCCGCTGGTCGAAGAACTGGACTGGTGGCAATCGGTTTCCCTTTCACCCGAAGTCAGGGTCACACTGGTTCCGGCACGGCATTTTTCCCTGCGCATACCGTGGGATCGCAACAAAACGCTGTGGGGCGGATTTATTATTTCCGGACCGTCGGGGAATGTCTATTATGCAGGAGATACGGGATACGGTTCCCATTTTCGGGAAATCGCCCGCCGCTTTGCACCCATAAAAATTGCGTTGCTTCCCATTGCGCCTTTTCGCCCCCGGAAGGTGATTAATCCTTCCATTCCGGATTACTCGATAAACCACATGGGTCCTGCCGAAGCGGTGCAGGCCCATATTGATTTGCAGGCGCAAATGAGCGTTGCCGCCCATTTTCAGGTATTTCAGCTGGGATGGGATGGCTTTGATGATGCCGTAAACGGATTAGCCGCAGCCCTTATGGAAAACATGCTTTCAGCGGATGATTTTATAGCCCCGGAGCCCGGCCGGATAATTGAATTCTGTTCATCCTCCGGCAAAACGCCGACTCAGGCAAAATGGCTATTGGCTGACAGGTGAGAGTTTTCAGCAGAGTAAGCTCCCGTCTTTTTCCTTAATATTTTGAATTGAAATATACCTTATTGCGTAGTATGTCGCGGGACAGAAAAAATTTTGACCGGGAGTAAATAGTTATGCCGAAGAAGATTAAGGTAAAAACGCCGCTCGTCGAAATGGACGGCGATGAGATGACCCGCGTGATGTGGAAGATGATTAAGGATAAGCTGCTTCTTCCTTACCTGGATATGAACATTGATTACTATGATTTGCACGTCAAACACCGCGATGACACCGATGATAAAGTGACAGTGGATGCCGCCCGCGCTATTATGAAATACGGTGTCGGCATTAAATGCGCTACCATTACGCCCAATGAAGACAGAGTCAGAGAATATGCTCTCAAGAAAGCCTGGAAAAGCCCCAACGGTACGATCCGCGCCCTGCTGGACGGCACTGTTTTCCGCAAGCCGATATTAGTCAATAATATCAAGCCGGCGGTTGCCGCCTGGAAAAAACCCATCACCATCGGCCGCCATGCTTACGGCGATGTTTACAGCAATACGGAATTTGCCGTTCCCTCAGCGGGAAAACTGGAACTGGTATTTACTCCACGTGACGGCGGCAAGCCGGTTACTGTACCGGTATTCGATTTTCCCGGCAAGGGCATCGCTCAGGTCAACCACAATCTGGAGCAGTCCATCCTGAGTTTTGCCCGCGCCTGTTTCACTTACGCGTTGAGCGAAAAAATTGATTTGTGGTTTTCCACCAAAGACACCATTTCCAAAATATACGACGCCGGATTCCGGGAAATCTTCCAGCAGGAATTTGCCCAGAACTGGCAGGATAAATTCAAAGCGGCGGGAATTGAATACTTCTTCACGCTGATTGATGACGCCGTCGCCCGAATCATGAAAACGGAGGGCGGCCTGCTCTGGGCGCTGAAAAATTACGACGGCGATGTCCTCTCCGATATGATTGCCTCGGCCAACGGCTCTCTGGCCATGATGACTTCCGTGCTGGTTTCGCCCAACGGCTGGTTCGAATACGAGGCCGCGCACGGCACCGTGCAGAAGCATTATTACAAGCACTTGAAGGGCGAAGAAACTTCCAGCAATTCCATGGCGCTGCTTTTCGCCTGGACCGGCGGCCTGCGCAAACGAGGTGAAATTGATGTCACGCCGGATGTTGTTAAATTTGCTGATATGCTGGAAGCTGCGGCGCTTTCCACAGTCGAAGAAGGCATCATGACCGGTGATTTGCTGGCGCTCGCGGAAAAGAAAGCGACCAACAAAAAGGTAAACACGGAAGGATTCATTGACGCAATTGCCGTCAATCTGCAAAAACGACTATGAACAGACTTCCCAATCTGCTCGACTTAACGCTGGAGGAAATGGAAGAATTCATTTCTGCGCTGGGCAAGGAAAAATTCCGCGCCCGGCAAATCAGTAAATGCCTTTATCAGATGCGCCATAAGTCGTTTGACGACATGACCACAATATCCCGTGAATTCCGCAACAGGCTGTCCGAAATCTCGCGCATTCAAAGACCGGCCGTAGTTAAAATTCAGCAGGCAAAGGACGGCACGAAAAAAGCTCTGCTGCGGCTGGAAGACAACCTCTTTATCGAAAGCGTTCTTATCCCAGGCAAAAGCCATTGGACAATTTGCGTTTCCACTCAGGCCGGCTGCGCGATGGGCTGTGAATTCTGCCTGACCGCCCGTCAGGGTTTAAAAAGAAACCTGCGGCCTTCCGAAATTACCGGCCAGCTCCTTGCGCTGCAGGAAAACACGCCGGAAGGGCCGAACATTAAGAATATCGTTATGATGGGCATGGGGGAGCCGCTGCTGAATTATGATAATGTCGTCAAGGCAATCAGAAATTTCACCTGCGATTTCGGGCTTGGTTTTTCCAACCGCAAGATTACCGTCTCCACCTGCGGACTTGTCCCGCAAATAATTCAACTGGGAAAAGATATCTGCATCAATCTGGCTGTTTCTTTGAACGCTCCCGACAATGAAACCAGAAACAGGCTGATGCCCGTCAACAAAAAATATCCCCTGGAAGAACTGCTGGCAGCCTGCAAAATGTATCCGATGCCCGGCCGGCGGCTTTTAACCTTCGAATACATTTTGATTGACGGAGTCAATTCATCAGTTCCGGACGCGCGCAAACTGGTGAAGCTGCTGAAAGGCCAGCGCTGCAAAATGAATTTGATTGTTTTTAATGAATTTCCCGGCTCGCCTTTCAAATCGCCCGCTCCAAAAGATGTCTCCACTTTCCAGCAGGTATTGTTAGACAATAACTACACGGCAATCTTAAGGAAAAGCAAAGGCAGCGATATCCTCGCCGCCTGCGGGCAGTTAAGCGGCACGGCATATCATTAGCCTTCCTTTTCCGGCGGCAGGAAGAACCGCCGCTATCGGGAACTCTTTTCTCTGCGGTTAATTTCAACGGCATCAACGACATATTTCTCTTGCATACACTACCGCTATTGATTAATGTTTCTTAACAAAGCCGTGCGGCAACATTGAACGAAACATTAATCAGAGGGAAAATAAAATGAAATCGAAATTGCTGGAAAAATTGTTTTCACTGCAAGGGAAAAACGCGCTGATAACCGGAGGCTACCGGGGCATCGGCAGAATTATTGCGGAAACATACGCTGAGCTGGGAGCTAATGTGGCCATTGTCGCCAGAAACCGGGAAAAATGTGAACTGGCGGCAAGCGAGTTGGCACAAAAATACGGCGGCAAAGCCATCGGCCTTCCCCTGAACGTCCGGGATGCCAAAATGGCAGACAGTATTGTAGGGCAAATTGCCGATACTTTCGGCGGCATTGATATCCTTATCAACAATGCCGGAATTGCGGGAGCCGAAAAAGAAATCGTCAGGATGAGCGATGAAGAAATTGATGAAATTATGAATATTAATTTTCGCGGTTGTTTTATCATGGCCAGGGCTGTCGCCCGCATTATGATAAAGCAGCAGAGCGGAAAAATTATCAACATGGCATCCATTCTTGGGAAAATTGCCGCACGCAATATGGCCGGCTATTGCGCCAGCAAGGGCGCCGTTATCCAGTTGACGCGGGTCCTCGCCCTCGAACTGGCGCACAACAATATTCAGGTCAACACCTTGTGCCCGGGCTATTTTTCTTCGGATATCAACAGGGAATTTTTCGCCTCGGAAAAAGGCCGGGAGTTCATAAAAAGAATGATTCCCGTGAACCGGCCCGGCGAACTCAGTGAATTGAAATCCACGGCAATTTATCTGGCAACGTGTCCGGCATTTTTAACCGGAACGGAGATTTATATTGACGGCGGCCATACGATTTTCTAGCGCTTGCGGCAGGTTTTACCGCCGGAAATCCATCAACAGGGCCGGCTGACGGGCTTGCCCTGCGGAATTAAAGCCCGTTGAGTTGCTGCTTCATCAACTTTTTATTTCCGTAAAATATCTGTAATTATCGCTCCCGCCGGATTTCAGGTAATTCTTTTGTTTTAATAATCATCGCCCCGCTTCACAGCCAGAAGCATTTCGGCGATTTCTGCCGGTTCCCGGCAATCTTCCCTTATTATCAGCACCGGCACGGCGCTTGTTTTGGTAATTTTCGTCTCCAGGCAGGAAGCCTCACACCCCTTAATGAGCAAAACCAGTTCATAATCGTCATCCTCAACAGATACCCACTGTACCTCTTCCTGCAAAGCGTCAAGGATTCTTTGATAATATCTCACCCGGTCATAACGCGGATTACAGCCGCCGCAATATTTTAATGCAATTTTCCTCATAATACATATCCGGCAGCCGGCGGCTCGTTTTACTCAACGCCGCCTTTCGCCCGCCCGCCAATTTTAAAAACCACTAATCTCGTTATTTTCGACAAATGCCGTTATAACTTTCCCGCAAATCATTTCTGAAATCGGGATGGGCGATATTAATCAATTCTTCTGCCCGTTGCTTGATTGTTTTCCCGCGCAGATTCGCAATGCCGAATTCCGTCACAACATAATGAACATCGGTGCGGTTGGTAACGACAGCCGCTCCCTCGGTTATATGGGGACGGATGCGGGAACTTTTTCCCTTGTTTGCGGTAGCAGGAAGAGCAATTATCGAACGGCCTCCCTTTGACCAGGCCGCCCCACGGACAAAATCGGCCTGGCCGCCGGAACCGCTGTATTGCTTATAGCCGATGGTATCGGAAACAACCTGGCCGCTCAAATCAATTTCCAATGCCGAGTTAACGGACACCATATTGTCGTTTTTGGCAATTACGGCTGGATTGTTGGTGTAATCAACACTGAACATTTCCACCATCGGGTTTTTATGGACAAAATCATAAAGCTTCTTTGTTCCCATCAGAAAGGTGGCCACCATTTTGCCCTGATGAAAAGTTTTCCGGGAGCAGTCAATGACATCGCTTTGGACTAAATCCACCACGCCGTCCGAAAACATTTCCGTATGTATTCCCAGATGCTTCTTGTTTTTCAGACAGGACAACATGGCATCGGGCACGGCTCCGATGCCCAGCTGCAGGCAATCGCCGTCCCTGATTAATTCGGCGCAATAGCCGCCGATGGCTTCTTCTGTGGCCGAAATAACCGGGGGATTAAGGACAATAGGGCGGGAATCGCTCTGCACGATGCAATCCAAATCGGAAACATGAATAAAGGAATCGCCTAATGTCCGCGGCATGTGAGGCGTGATTTCCGCAATGATAACTTCAGCCGCCTGCGCCGCCGGCTTGGTATAATCCACGGAAACGCCGAAGGAGCAGAATCCGTCTTCATCCGGCTCTGCAAGCATGCACAGCAGCACATCCACGGGAAGTATCTTTTCACTGAATAATTTGGGAATCATGCTGAAATGGCAGGGCGTGAATTCGGCGCGCCCCTGATTAACCGCGTCCCTTGTGGAAGCTCCGGCGAAAAAAGAATTGTGCACAAAGTAAGGAGCGTTTTCCGGCAGGCAATATTCGCTTTGCCCCATGGATACCATGTGGGCGATCTCGACATTCCGGCAGGCTTCTTTGTTGGCCAGCAGCGCCTGCAGCAGGAATTCCGGGGAGGCGCAGGCATGGCCTGCGACAACTCTGTCGCCGGATTTAATCTTTTTTACCGCTTCAGCCGCTGAGGTCAGTTTGCTTTTGTAGATGTCCCGCCATTTCATCAATCCTTCTCCTCCAGACCAACGAGCTTTCTGGCGGCTTTTCTCTTTTCTTTCATATTGACGGTGCGCGAAATCATTATCCGCTGCGCCTGGGGTGAACCGGCGCCGTGCATTGATTCGGTTAAATAACCGACTGCCGCCGTTCCCAGAGTTATGTTCTCTATCAGCCTTAATATGCGCATTCTCTCTTCTGCGGGTATATCGGCGCGTCCCTGCAAATATTTTTTAATCCATTTTCCCGTTTCCGGTGCCTTTAAATCCTGCTCGGAAGGCATGGTAACCATCAGCCCTCCCGCAATATCCTGCGCGAGCCTTCCGATTTCATAGGGAAAGCGAGTGATGTTTTGCTTGTGGACATTGGCCAACAGGGTGTTGACCAAAAATGTGCCGCTGGGTTTCCTGCTCCCTTCCGAGGCGCAGGCGATACAGCCGCAGTATAGGGTTTCGTTGAGATGATTCATTTCGATTATTTTGTCCTTGACATGGGAGGCCTTACCGGCGCCGTTGTATTCGGCGATAAGCTGTGTGGCACCGATGAGCACATCGCCCACACCAACTTTGCAGGCATAGCTCTGGCGGTGATAGGAGGCAAAGTTCTCCACCAGTTCTCCGGCAAATTCATATTCCCGGAACATGAAAACCCTCTCCCACGGCACGAATACATTGTCAAAAACCACCAGCGCTTCATGTCCGCCGAACAGCACATTGCCCCTGTCCATCGTCTCGCCTTCCAGTTTTCTGGTATCACAGGACTGCCGCCCCATAATATAGACAATGCCTCTGGTGTCGCTGGGCAGGGAAAAGGTAACTGCATAGTCTTTATCCTGTTCGCTCATGGCTATGGTGGGCATGACGATAATCTCGTGGGAATTGACCGCGCCGGTTTGATGGGCTTTGGCTCCCCGCACAACGATACCGTCTTTCCGTTCTTCTACGATATGCAGATACATGTCGGGATCGCTTTGCTGATGAGGAGCAAGGGAACGGTCGCCCTTGGGGTCGGTCATCGCGCCGTCACAGACCAAATCATTATTCTGTACATATTCGAGATATTTGACAAAGCGGTTATAATAAGACGTTTTGTGTTTTTGATCGATATTGAATGTTGTGATGGATAAGGCGTTCAAGGCATCCATGCCTACGCAACGCTGAAAGCAGCATCCGGTTTCCCTTCCCAGCAGCCGTCCCATTTTACTTTTTTTGATTAAATCTTCCAGGCTTTGATGGATGTGTGTGAAACGGTTTATCTTTTTGCCGGTCAGGTGCGAGCTGGCAATCATTATGTCTTCATGCTCCCTGCGCTCAGCCAGTTCATACGTCTTGGCCACGGCCTGCATTGACGGCCGGATAATCGGATTATCTACGGGATTTTCCACCCGTTTGCCGAACATGTAAACCTGCAAATTCAATTTGCGAATGCTTTCCTCATATTGCGCTGCCGTCATCATATAAATATCCTTTCTCCCGCCGGCGGGCTGATTCCTCTGTGAATTTTTCCGGTTATTTATTTTAAGCGATTTATAAAATCAATTATTCTCCTGTTTGCTTTCGCCGCTGCTTCGAAAATATGCACCTTATTTTTAATTGAGAATTCTTTTCAAAAGCAACCGGACATCCTTTCCGGCCGGCGTCTGCCGGTTTTTTTTGCGTCATAATTTATCACGAATGCATTGGTAAAACTATAGAAATAATTGGCATTGCAATTGCCCGCTATTTTAGTTAAGTTTTCTTCAATAAATAAATTGGAGTCATGATAACATGAAACCATTCATGCTGACACCGGCAGCGGGTAAAAGATTAATCGGCAAGGCGCTGGCTGCACATCCGGCAATAGTAAAAGCGATAAAGTCCAACACCGTCGCCATTATTGCCGGTACGACCAACGGCTATATCGCGGAGGAATTTCTCCAGGCTATCGGCGTCACGACAGGCTTCTCGAAGCGGCGTTTTTTCCGGGGCATCGTTATGCCGCCATCGCGCCCCACGAGAGAAGACGGCCGTTATCCTGACGAAAGCGAATTTCCCGGTGATGTCATTATCACAAAAGGTAAATGGCAAAAGGGCAAAACAATTTTTGATGTCGTGGATAATATGCGGGAAGGCGATATTATTTTAAAGGGAGCCAACGCTCTGGATTTGGCCGGCAAACGCGCCGCTATTTACATTGGAAACGCCAAAGGCGGCACAATCGGAGTTTCTCTGCCGGCTGTTATAGGCAGGCGCGTGCGTCTGATTATCCCGGTTGGTCTCGAAAAACGCATTTCGGGAAATCTGGATGATTTGGCTTCCAAGCTGAACGCTCCCGGCAGGAAAGGCCCGCGTTTCTGGCCGGTGCCGGGAGAAGTATTTACCGAAATAGACGCCATCGCCACTCTTACCGGCGCCAAGGCGGAGCTGGTCGCCGCAGGCGGTGTCGGCGGCGCGGAAGGCTGTATCTGGCTTCTGGCAAGCGGCAATGCTGCACAACTGAAGAAAGCTGAAAAAATTATCAAAGCATGCGCCTCTGAACGTTTGTTTGAAGTTTAGAAACCTTACGAGAACTCCTGTTTTGCCAATAATGTGGGCGTAGTTCATCTTATCAAGCCATTTTAAGTAATATTTTGTAATATTTTTCTTGAAATGAATACCTCCATCATATATTCTTTCTGCCTGATTAATAATACCGGAGGCCGCCATGTCCACAGAATTAATGAACACCAAAGAAGTTGCCGACTATCTGGACATCCACGAAAAACAGGTTTATCTCCTGATCAAAGCCTCGCGCATCCCCTGTTCGCGCGTCACCGGCAAATGGATTTTCCCCAAAAAGCTCATTGATGAGTGGATTGAATTAAATGCCCGGGAAGGCTTAAAACAAGCAAGGCAAAAAAGTAAAAAAATCACCGGCGCTCTCCTGGCTGCCGGCAGCAATGACCCCCTGCTGGATATGTTTTTAACAGCGACGAAAACAACTCACCCCGATTTTTACATATTTCTCGCCAACACCGGCTCGGTAAGCGGTTTAAAAGCGCTCAATGACGGCTATACGGATATCGCGTTTTCTCATTTGTTTGATCCGGAAAGCGGCGAATACAATATACCCTACTTGGCAAGTTATCTGCCACATCTTAATCCTCTGGTCGTTAACCTTTTCTATCGCGACCTTGGTTTTATTTTCCGCCCGGAGACTGGAAAAAAAATAAAGGATTTTCAATCTCTTGCTAAAAACAAAATCAGCATCATCAATCGTCAGGCAGGCTCCGGCACCCGTGTTCTGCTGGATTACAATTTAGATAAACTGGGAATTCCCCCGGAAAAAATCAAAGGCTACGAAAAAGAAGTTTTCACGCATATTGAAGTCGGGCAGGCTGTTTTATCAGGAGAGGCGGATACAGGAATAGCTTCCATAGCGATTGCCAGACTGCTGGGACTTTCTTTCCAGGCAATAGCAAAAGAGCGCTTCGATATGATTCTCGACAAAGATACATACTTTCAGCCTGGCATTCAGTCTTTCATAGAAACTTTAAACACAGGTGCTTTCCGCGAGCGTGTTGAAAAAATCGGCGGTTATGATTTTCAACACTCCGGCAAATTTATATATTCAACAAATTAAAATAAATAATGAAGAAAGGACTTAAAAAAATGAGAAAAATATTTGCTTCATTGTTGATAATGACGGCGCTTTTTTGCGGCGCTCATTTATCTCTGGCCGCCAACGGCGATGGGTTTATTCTTCTTTCCAGCACTATCGGCCCGATTGATTCGGGAATAGTCAGCACGCTGGAGGATCAGTTTGAAAAGGAAACAGGCATCCGCGTGCGTCACGTCGGCGCGGGAACCAGTGCGGCGCTGAAAATTGCCACCAAAGGTCAGATCGATCTTGTGATGGCACATGCCAAATCTGTTGAAGAAAAATTTGTCGCGGATGGTTTCGGCACAAAAAGAATTCCCGTGATGTATAATGATTTCGTCATCGTCGGCCCTGTTGCCGATCCCGCAGGCATTAAGGGGATGAAAACAGCAGCGCAGGCGCTGCAGACAATTTCCGCCAAAGGCTCGCTGTTCATCAGCCGCGGCGATAAATCGGGTACGCATCTGGCCGAATTGGAATTGTGGAAAAAAGCGGGAATAAATCCGGCTGGTTCCTGGTACTCAATTTACGAAAAAGGAAATGAAGGCAACGCGCCGACACTGAAATATACCGATCAGAAAAACGCTTACACCGTAATTGACCGCGCCACTTATCTTTCACTGAAAAATCAGATCAAGCTTGCTATCCTTGTGGAAGGAGACGAAGCGCTTCTGAATTTCATTTCTCTGATTCCTGTAAGCAGGGATAAATTCCCAAAGGTTAACTCCACTGACACTATGACTTTTGTCAACTGGCTGACCGATCCGCAAAAGGGGCAGTTGATTATCCGCGACTTCGGGAAGGAAAAATACGGCGCGCCGCTGTTTTTTCCGAATTCCGAGGCCTGGCAGAAACAAAATAAAAAATAATTATAAACAAGGAGATGATAAATGAATAAATTATTTAATTCGATAGTTATTGTTTTACTGGTAATTTTAATCGCCGGAATCGGCTATGCCCAGACGCCGCAGCAAAAAAATATAATTCTGGCAACAACAACCAGCACACAGGACAGCGGACTGCTCGATGAGTTAATCCCTGTTTTTGAAAAGAAGACCGGGTATTTTGTCAAGACAATCGCTGTTGGTTCCGGACAGGCAATGAAAATGGGGCAGAAAGGCGAAGCGGATGTTTTGCTCGTCCATTCGCCGGATGCCGAAATAAAGTTTGTTGCCGAAAACTATGGCGTCAACCGCCGCCTGGTCATGCATAACGATTTTATCATTCTGGGCATGGCCGCGGATTCCGCCAAAATAAAAGGAACAAAATCAGCCGGAGACGCTTTTAAAAAAATTGCCGCCGCCGGCTCCTTGTTTATCTCGCGGGGAGATAAATCGGGAACACATGCCAAGGAAATGAAAATCTGGAATGGTGTCGGCATAAATCCGGAAGGCCAAAAATGGTATCAGCAGACAGGGTTAGGCATGGGCAATACCCTCGGTGTGGCGGCGGAGAAAAAAGGCTATACGCTGGCCGACCGCGGCACGTATCTGGCAATGAAAAAAAATTTGGGGCTGGATATATTAGTGGAAGGCGATGCGGCACTGCTTAATATTTATCATATTATCGAAGTCAATCCGGCCAAATGGCCGAAAGTCAATGCCGCCGGCAGCAAGGCTTTTGCCGATTTCATGGTCGCTCCCGAAACGCAGGCTGTCATCAAGACATTCGGCGTGGATAAATTCGGTTCGCCTCTGTTTTTCCCGGATGCTGGGAAGCGTGTGGATGATTTAGGTAAATAGTATTGGAACTGTTTCTTGACGGCATTAAAAAAGCGCTGGAGCTGATTTTCAGCTTCGATCCCGAAGTGCTGGGAATAACTTTCCTGTCCCTGAAGATTTCCGGCACAGCGACGTTGATCAGCATGTTTATCGGCATGTCCATCGGCGTTGCCGTTGCATTGAATAATTTCTTCGGCAAACGCCTGATCATCAGCCTCATTAATACCGGCATGGGCCTGCCGCCGGTGGTGGTCGGTCTTTTCGTGACAATTATGCTCTGGCGCAACGGCCCCTTCGGCTTTATGGAAATTCTCTATACACCGACCGCCATGATTATCGCACAGGCCATTATCGCCACACCAATTGTCATGGGGATAACGCTTGCCGCTATTCAGCACCTGCCGGAAAATCTGCGCCTGCAAATTCTTTCACTGGGGGCAACCAGATTACAGATGGTCTGGCTGCTCATCAAAGAGGCGCGCCTGCCGCTGCTGGCCGCCGTTATGGCGGGCTTCGGCGGTGTTATTTCCGAAGTCGGCGCCTCGATTATGGTCGGCGGCAACATCAAAGGCTATTCGCGCGTGCTGACCACCGCAACCGTCATGGAAACAGGCAAAGGCAATTTTGATACGGCTATTGCGTTGGGTATAATCCTGCTTATCCTCGCCTTCACCGTCAACGCCATTTTAACTTCCATCCAGCAAAAGCAGAGGCCGCGATGAGCAATAACAAGCCTTCCATTCTGGCTGTCAGGAATCTGATAGTCGAGCGCGCCGGCGCTGTGGTTCTTAATATTCATTCTCTGGAAATCAACGCCGGTGATCTGCTGTCGCTCATCGGCCCCAACGGCGCAGGTAAATCCAGCCTGTTTCTGGCTCTTTCCTTTCTGATTAAAAATACGGGGGGCGAAATATTTTTTCACGGCAACCGGATTTCGACAAAAGAAGAAATATTCAATTACCGCCGCCAGTTGGTAATGGTTTTTCAGGAGCCGCTTTTACTGAATACAACAGTCAGGGAAAATATCGCCGCCGGACTGAAGCTTCGCCACAAACCAGCCAATGAAATTGAAAAGAGTGTTGACCGTTATGCGTCAATGTTCGGCATCAGCCATCTTCTTGATCGTTCGGCGCGGGCGCTTTCCGGCGGCGAGGCGCAGCGCACCAGCCTGGCGCGGGCGCTGGCGATTGAGCCGGAGATTGTTTTTCTCGATGAACCTTTCGCCTCATTAGACCAGCCGACAAAAGAATCATTGCTGGCTGATTTGCAACAAATTCTTTGCCGGACCAAAACAACGGCCATCATGGCCACGCATGACCGCAATGACGCCTTGCGCTTGTCCGATTATATCGCCGTGATGAATCGGGGAAAAATAGTTCAGTTGGGCATGCCCGAAGATATCATGAATCGGCCGGCTGATGAATTTGTCGCCTCATTCGTCGGCGTAGAAACGGTTCTGCGCGGTGAAGTGAAAGAAAACAAGGACGGCATAAATATCATAACCGTCGCCGGCGGGAATCTGGAAGCAATAGGCGACTTTGCTCCGGGCAGCCATGTCCTTTGCTGCATCCGGCCGGAGTATGTGACGCTCGCCGCGGCGGCAGGGGCATCCACCAGCGCCCGTAATGTCTATATGGCCCGCATCGAAAAAATAATCCCGCTGGGCATGTTTTACAAAGTTGAACTGGATGCAGGCTTTCCGCTCATCTCCTATGTTACCTCCACTTCTTTGGATAACTTATCTTTGGACGCAGGTCAGAATATCAGCGCCTCTTTCAAAGCCACAGCCATCCATTTGATTCCCGCCAGATGAGCTTAAGGAAAACCCGGAAGGATTCAAAGATGTCCTGAATTACAGGGGATACTGAAAATTTTTTCCACCCGGCCCCGCTTTTCCGGAAGCGGGACTTTGTTTCAATAGAATTTCTTTATATATAAGAGCGATTGTGTTAAATTTACAGTCACGTTCTGTTCTTTGCCTGTATCCAGGAATTATTGTCGTCCATATTAAAAACGGGGCAGTCCGATGATTGCTATTGACATCAGAACAATTTTTATCAGCTATATCCTGTCCAGCCTCCTGTGCGTTTTCGTAATGGCCTCGTTGTGGCATCAAAACAGGAAACGCTCGCCGGAAATAACTTTATGGCTTGCCGACTACGTTTTGCAATTTTCCGCAATTCTGCTGATTACACTGCGCGGTATCATTCCCGATTTTTTTTCCATTGTTCTGGCTAACACTTTCATCGTCGGAGGCACAGTTCTCCTCTATCAGGGTCTGGAGCGCTATGTGGGTAAGGTAACCAGGCAGTGGCATAATTACCTGATGCTGGTCGTTTTTATTTTTTTACATGCGTATTTCACATTCGGATATCCCAGCCTCACTTTGCGTAACATTAATTATTCAGTTGCCTTTCTTTTTATTTGCGCTCAGTGCTCCTGGCTCATGCTGCGGCGTGTAGATGAGCCACTGCGTGAGGCGACAATGGCAACGGGTTTTGTTTTTGCCGCTTTTTGCATCTTCAGCATTATTCAAATCATCACCAATATTACAATGAAACAGACCGGCGATATATTTATGTCCGGTGTCTTTGCCGCGCTGATAATCATTGCCTACCAAGTGTTGTTGATTGCCCTGACGTTTGTTTTGTTTCTGCTCGTCGGCCGCCGGCTGGCGATGGCTCTGGAACAAGAACTTACCGACCGCCGGCAGACGGAAAAAACATTACTGGCCAGTGAAGAGCGGGTGCGGCTCTTGCTTGACTCCACCGCTGAGGCAATTTATGGCATTGATCTGCAAGGCAATTGCACCTTTGCCAATCCTTCCTGCCTGAAAATGCTGGGCTATACGGATATACAGCAACTGCTCGGCAAAAATATGCATTGGCTGATTCATCATTCCTATCCGGGGGGAACTCCGATGGCTGTTGAAGATTGCCGGATATACCGGGCGTTTCGCAAAGGCCGGGGCGAGCATGTTGAAGATGAAGTTTTATGGAAAGCCGACGGCACAAGTTTTCCCGCCGAATACTGGTCCTATCCCCAGATATCCCACGGTGAAATAGCGGGTGCGGTGGTAACTTTCATTGACATTACCGAACGCAAGCGAACGGAAGCAGAAATCAGGCGGCACGAAGAAAGTCTTCGCGAAGCACAGAGCATCGCGCGATTGGGAAACTGGGAATTGGATTTAAGAACGAAAATACTTTACTGGTCGAAAGGCATCTACGAAATATTCGAAATCAACCCCCGGGAATTCGGCGCTTCCTACGAGGCTTTTCTGGAGGCGATACATCCCGATGACCGAGCATCTGTCAATCAGGCATATACCGAGTCGCTTGAAAAAAGAACACCTTATGAAATATCACACCGTTTGCTGATGAAAGACGGGCGAATCAAGTGGGTAAATGAAATCTGCCGCACCGAGTATGACAGGCAGGGCAATCCGGTAAAGTCCATGGGCATTGTTCAGGATATCTCTCAGCGCAAGCAGTCAGAAGAAGCGCTGGCGGAAGAGAGACAGCGGCTCTCTTACATTCTGGAAGGCACCAACGTCGGCACGTGGGAGTGGAATATTGAGACCGGGGAAACCATCTTCAACGAACGCTGGGCGGAAATTATCGGCTATACTATCGCCGAGCTCGCCCCTGTTTCTATTGATACCTGGTTGAAATACGCGCATCCGGATGATCTGAAAAAATCCGGTGAACTGCTGGATAAACATTTCCGGAAAGAATTGGCTTATTACGAACACGAAGCGCGCATGCTTCACAAAAACGGCAGTTGGGTCTGGGTGCTCGATAGAGGAAAAGTTGTGAAATGGACGGCTGACGGAAAACCGCTGCTGATGTCGGGAACCCATCAGGATATAAACCAGCGCAAACTTTCCGAGGAAAAAATTCAGCACATGGCAACTCACGATATGTTGACTGACCTGCCCGGCCTGCGCCTCGCTAAAGACAGAATGACGATGGCAATCGGCATGGCGCGGCGGCAAATCAATCTGATGGCCGTGATGTTCCTCGACCTCGATGGGTTCAAACTGGTTAATGATACCCTTGGTCATGACGCCGGTGACAGCGTGCTCCGGCAAGTGGCTCAGCAACTGCTTTTATGCGTGCGGGAAACCGACACTGTTTCCCGCGTCGGTGGAGATGAATTTCTGATTATCGCCACCAATCTGCGCTCGGTTGATAATGCCGGCGAAATTGCGGGAAAGATAATCAGCCTTTTATCCCGGCCATTCAGCGTCAAAGATAAGCAGGTGACCATAGGTGCTAGTATCGGCATCGCTCTTTATCCGGACAACGGCACTGATGTCGAAATGCTCATCAAACAGGCTGATGAAGCCATGTATCGCATCAAATACGGGGGCAAGAATGGCTTTGGCTTCGCCGATACAAATAAATAATAATTACACATAACAGACGAAGGCCTTTTCAGTGATTGAAATGCAAATTGATATGACACAGCCCTTTCTTTACCGATGATTCCACCCTGTCCGCATTGCGGCGGATAAGAAACAACGAAAGCCCGGCAGTGCCCAGCGGCGAAGAGAGGATTTCCTCCTCCGAAGGCTTTGTATCGGTAAACAGCATCGGCTCCCCCCGGTAGGATATATCAACATCAAGGTTGAATTCATCAAACGAAACGGCAACATTCAACGCGCCTGATGTTGCTGCCATTGACTCCGCCGATTCCAGCGTTTCGTTAATCGCGGAAGCGGCACGTGCTATCACATTCGGCATGGCGCCCCATAAAGCGCCCTGGCGCTGGAGAAAAGTAAACACCTTTTCGGAATGGTCAACACCGGGAACCAGTTCGATAGTCGCCGTTTGGGCAATGCCAATTCTCATAAAAATATTCAGAATAATGGCGCAAATGGTTGCCAGGGAAAGGGATGATTGGAAGAAAGGCTGTATCATGTCGGGTATATTTCGATACAGACCCGGAATAACGTCTACACTGAGACCGAAGACGATGGAGATGCCGATGACAAATGTTTTACGGACATCAATCATGCGGGAAAGCATTATCTGTATTCCCGCCACCACCATGAAACTCGCGGCGAAAACAAGGCTGGCGCCCATGACCGGCGTCGGCATAATGACAAATATTGACGCAATTTTCGGCAGGAAGGCAAACAAAATCAGCAAGCCTCCAATTGCGTAAGCGATTGCCCTGCTTGTCGCGCCGGTTGCTATGGAAAGGCCGATATTGCTGGATGATGGGGATTGCCCGAACGCACCGGTAAGCCCGGAAAGTATGTTGCCGGATGCACAGGCCAGAATGCCTCGGCTTACGGATTTCATATCAAGACGTTTCCACCCGGCATCATTTATTTTCTGACAGGTTGTGAGATCGCCCATCGTTTTCAATGCGGAAGAAAGCGCAGCCACTATAAACGGGATAATCAGGGCAGTGCTGAAACTCATGCCATAGAAGCCTATTGCGGGTACGGAAAACCAGGCAGACCCTCTGATATGGTCAAACTGATTCTGACCAAAAATACCCGTAAGATAGGCTGTTGCATAACCGATAATCATGCCTATTAAAACTGAATAGAGGCGGATTTTGCCTTTTCCCCAGACGGTCAGGCCGATCATGGAAGCAAGCGTAATTACGGCAACCATTACGGATGTCGGGTCCAGCATTTGATGAGCCGCATCCAGGCCGAAGAATTTTTTTACTCCCAGCGGGATAACCTCGATTCCCACCATGGTTACGATAGTACCGATAACCTCCGCCGGGAAGAACGCCCTCAGTTTTATTGCCACGCGGGAAAAAACGCCCTCGAACAGTCCGCCGATAAAAGTCATGCCGAAAACAAGAGGCAACCCGCCGGTTTTTCCGGCCAGGATGGAAGCGGATAAAAAGGCAGGCCCGTTTATCAGAGGGCAAAGGTAACCCGAGCCCACCGGCCCTTTGTTCAACCCCTGGAGGATGGTAGCCAAACCTGTAACCAGCATCGCCATTGTGATGATGCGCCGGGAATCATCGTATGTCCCGCCAATAGCATCAACGATAATGACGGGAATGACAAAGGCAATCGTCATTACAAATATGTGCTGCAAACCCAGCATCACAAGAGAGCCAATACCGGGGCTTTCATCAACATCATATATCAGGTTTGCCGGTTTTTTCCGCTCAGCCATGATTCAATCTTTTTTTATGTGATAAAATTCGATTTTTGCCAATGAACTATAAGAAAATAAATTTGTTGTGTCAATTCAATAATCAATAATTAATTATTGACAAGAAGCCGGTTTTCCTTATAGTCATGAATTGCTGGATAATATGGAGCAAAAGGAGCTTTCAATCTATGACAGAGTCAGAGACATCACTTACCAACGATTTTATCCGTGACATCATTGACGAAGACTTAAGCATTGGCAAAAACGATGGCAAAGTCGCCACCCGTTTTCCGCCGGAGCCCAACGGCTATATCCATATCGGACATGCCAAATCCGTGTGCCTCAACTTCGGTATTGCCAAACAGTACCAGGGAACCTGCAACCTCCGGCTCGACGATACCGATCCACTGGGCGAATCCATGGAGTATGTGGAATCAATCATTCGTGATGTCCGCTGGCTGGGCTTTGATTGGGGAAATCGCCTTTATTATGCATCCGACTATTTCGAGAAACTTTATTCCTTCGCCGTCGAGCTTATCAAAAAAGGCGATGCCTATGTGTGCAGTTTAAGCGCCGATGAAATACGGGAATACCGCGGCACATTTACCGAACCGGGCAAGGATAGCCCCTTCCGCAACCGCCCTATCGAAGAGAATCTGAATATGTTTGCGCGGATGCGGCAAGGCGAGTTTGCCGACGGCGCCCATGTTCTGCGCGCCAAAATTGACATGGCCTCGCCCAACATCGTCATGCGTGATCCCATTATCTACCGCATCAAGCGCGAGCCCCATTATCGGACGGGAAATAAATGGGTGATTTATCCGATGTATGATTTTGCCCACTGCCTTTCTGACGCGCTGGAAGGAATCACCCATTCCATCTGCACGCTGGAATTTGAAAACAACCGTCCTTTGTACGACTGGTTTGTGGAAAGATTAATCGAGGGCAACAGACCGCGACAGATTGAATTTGCCCGGCTGAATTTAAGTTACACAGTATTGAGCAAACGGCGATTGATTGAACTTGTCCAAAAGAATCTGGTGCAAGGCTGGGATGACCCCAGAATGCCGACTGTCACGGGAATGCGTCGCCGCGGCTACACGCCTGCCGCCATCCGTAATTTCTGCGTCGCCATCGGCGTGGCGAAAAATGATAATTTGATTGATGTGTCGCTTTTGGAGCATTGTGTCCGGGAAGACTTAAACGAAAACGCGCCGCGCGCCATGTGCGTTTTGCGGCCGCTGAAAGTCTTGATTGATAATTATCCGGAAACGCAGACGGAAGATTTTGAAATTGCCAACCATCCGCAAAAACCGGAAATGGGATCGAGAAAAGTTCCCTTCTCTCGCGTCCTTTACATCGAGCGCGATGATTTTATGGAAGACCCGCCGAAAAAATATCATCGTCTCGGCACCGGCCGGGAAGTCCGATTGCGTGGCGCTTATATTATTAAATTTAAAAAAATGGTGAAAGATGAAAAAACCGGTGAAGTGACGCAACTGCATTGTACTTATGACGAGCAAACACGCAATGCGCCGCCCGCGGACGGCCGCAAGGTGCAGGGAGTTATTCACTGGGTATCGGCCGCGCACTGCGCGCCCGCGGAAGTGCGCCTTTATGACCGCCTTTTCAGCAGCGAAAATCCCGGCGCCGAAGAAGAATTCATCAATTTCTTAAACAAAGACTCGCTGGAAGTCCTGACCGGCTGCTTCGCCGAAGCGAGCCTGAAAGATGCCCAGCCGCTGAGCAAATATCAGTTTGAAAGACTGGGATATTTTTGCGTTGATGAAAAGGACTCTAAAGCAGATAAACTGGTATTTAACCGTGTTGTGGCGCTGAGGGATTCGTGGGCAAAGGTCGCCAGGTGATAGAACCGGCAAAACGAAGATTGTATATATTAAACGGGGCATGAGTTTCGTCGCATATTGCAAAATTGAAGGAGTCTAGAAACGATAAAACCGAGGGAAAAGGTGGCGAAAATCGAAAAAGCGTTAAGTTGAGTTAAACAAGGATTTGACCCCCATATCATAAGCGGTTCGACGGGGAAAGGCGATTGTGGATGACAATTCATATTTGCTGGAATGAAACTCAGTTGCCTGATTTGCTGGCTGGATTTATATTTTGAAGTACGTCCCTCGTATGCTCGTATCCTCATATCCCCCCTTGCCTTTTCGGGTAGCCGGATTCGCCATTGTTTCCGGCGAAGGAATATTCCGCAATCACCCGTCAGATTGAAAATGAAATATGTAAGAAACGGTATTGCAGCAAAAAATAAAACAAAGGATAGACAGTGAAATTTCTTCCGGCCATATTCAGTTCGATTTATTCCAGTAAAATAACGAAAGAAAATATTTTCGTGCCTCTGAAATACCTGCTGGCGCTGGCTTTACTGGTAACGTTATACAGTACGATATTTCACTTTCTGATGGAACTGGAAGGACAGAACCATTCCTGGATTACCGGTTTTTACTGGACGCTGGTGGTCATGTCCACTTTGGGATTCGGCGATATCACTTTTACCAGCGACATCGGACGAATATTTTCCATGCTGGTTCTTCTTTCCGGAGTTGTTTTGCTGCTGGTTTTACTGCCTTTTGTATTCATCAAATTCTTTTTTGCCCCCTGGATGGATGCCCAGTCGCGCAGGCGCGCGCCGCGCGAACTGCCGCCGGAAACACACAACCACGTTATAATCACTAATTATGATCCTGTGACGGCGGCGCTGATTGAAAAACTTGAAGACCACGGCAGGGATTACATTGTTATCGTTGAAGAATTCAATAAAGCGATGGGGCTTTACGATAAGAATATCCGCGTGGCCATTGGAAACATAGACGATCTGCAGACATATGAAAAAATGCGCATTGCAAACTGCGCGATGGTAGTGGCAACAAACTCCGATCAGATTAACACCAACATTGCTCTGACCATCAGAGAAAATCACGAACATGTGCCTGTTATTACAACGGCGGAATCGCCTCATTCATTTGACATTCTGCAACTGGCGGGAAGTTCTCTGGTGCTGCAACTGCATGAGTTGCTGGGATCATCACTGGCTTCCTGGACGCTGATCGGTGATTGCAAATCCAACATTATCGGACGGTACAAACAGCTTGTCGTCGCTCATTCCCCCGTGATGGGAACGCCACTGGTGGATAAGACACTGGCGGAAAGTAAAATCCGCGAAACTTTCGGCCTGGCTGTGGTCGGTATCTGGGAAAGAGGAAAATTCGTCATTCCGTACGCCGACAAAAAAATCGAGCGCACCAGCATTCTGGTGCTTGCCGGTTCAGAAGAAGCACTGGCCAATTATGATGAAGTATATTCATTTTATCATATTTACAAAGTGGCGGGTGATCCGGTGATGATCGTCGGAGGAGGAAGGGTCGGCAAGGCGATTGCCGCCCGGTTTGAACAGTCGGAAATACCATATCTGATTATCGAAAAATCGCGCCGCCGGAATCAGGAAGATAAAAAATATGTTTTTGGCGACGCCGCCGATATTCACACCTTGGAGAAAGCCTGGTTTGAAAAGGCGCCCGCGGCTCTTATTACCTCTCATGATGACGCAACCAATATTTATCTGACAAAATATCTGAGAAGCCTGCGCCCGGATATGCAGATTCTCAGCCGCGCCAGCGAGGACCGCAATGTATCCACTCTGCACCGGGCGGGCGCGGATTTCGTCATGTCCTACGCATCGCTCGGTGCCAATGCAGTCTTCAATTTCCTTATCAATGAGGAAACTACGCTGCTTTCTGAAGGATTGAATTTTTTCCATCTGCAAACACCGGAAGCTTTGATTGGTAAGACGCTTGCGGAATCGGCGATTCGCCAGCGCACCGGCTGCACACTGATCGCCATCCAGAAAAAAGAAGCAACATTGGTCAATCCTGAACCAACGACTGTCATGGAACATGATGACGAACTGATTCTTATCGGAACATTTGACGCCGAAGGAACCTTCCTGGACGAGTTCAGTAAAAAACCTGATATCTTCGGTAAATAATTTTTCGCGGGAAATCACCTCTGTAAAGCCGGAAGGATTTTCCCGAATCCCGATGGCAAGCTGTGAAACCGCAGGCGCCATGCCTCACATTTCAGCCGCGTCCTGCCATAAATATTCGTTCACTGGTTGAAACTCTAATTTTTCCAGAAATAATATTATTATCCGGGTTTATCAGGAAAGATGAAAAAATGGCTGGGGAACAAGGATTCGAACCTTGATTAACGGAGTCAGAGTCCGGCGTCCTACCATTGAACGATTCCCCAGTAGGTTTTATTAACAACTTCGCCCGAGGCAGGGTTGCTTGCGCTGGCGGGCGGCGTCTATATAATGCTATTGACTTTTTATGTCAACAATTTTTCTTCACTTATTTTTCGCTCCAAGTCACCCGTAAAAACCAACAAATATGTGTGTTTTCCATCCTGGCGCTGAGCAAAATTCCATCATTTAATACGCCCTTTTTGCTACTTCACGCAAACTACCGGGCATTGCGCTTCGAGGATAACGAACTGGGCATTCGAACCCATCAGAAGTTTTCCCACACGGGATAGCTTCTTTACGCCCACAATTATTTCATCCACCTTATTATCTTTCGCAAAATCAACAATATCCTCGCCGGGAAACGTTCCGCGGATAAGCAGATGAGTCTGACACTTGATTCCATCTTCGGCAAACAGGGATTTTACTTTTTCCAGATTTTCCAATGCCCTGTTTTCCGCCTCCAGAGAGTTTCCCTTATCCATGGAAGTGATTACATGAACAGTAGCTCCGAAAGCCAGCGCATGCTTTTTTGCCAGTTGCAGCGCTTTTTTTGCCGGAGCGCCGCCATCATATCCAACTAAAATTTTCATATTTTGCTCCTCTTTTAATTTAGCCCCGACTGATTTCGTCTGCCGTTGATAATAAGCGGCAGATATCTTTACAACATCAGCCGCCGGTTAAACCTTCCCGGCTTCTGACTTCCGGCGGCTTAATTTGTCCAGATAAACATAAAATACCGGTGTTACGTAAAGCGTCAGCATCTGCGAGAAGAGCAACCCGCCGACAACGGCCACGCCCAGCGGCCGGCGTGATGCGCCGCCTGCCCCATAACCGATGGCAATGGGCAGGGCTCCCAGCAGGGCAGCCATTGTCGTCATCATAATGGGACGGAAGCGAATCAAACAGGCCTGATAGATGGAATCTTCCGCATTCAGTTTGTCGTTTTTCTCCGCCTCCAGAGCGAAATCAACCATCATAATGCCGTTTTTCTTGACGAGTCCCACCAGCATGATGATGCCGACAAAGGCATAAATATCAAGTTCCAGATTGAAGATGAGCAGGGAAAGAATCGCCCCGAATCCCGCCAGCGGCAGCGCCGAAAGTATGGTGACGGGATGAATGAAGCTTTCATAGAGAATGCCCAGAACAACATAGATGATAAAAACAGTAACCAGCAGCAGAAAGCCCAGATTGCCGAACGACTGGCTAAAGGCCGCGCCCGCGCCTTCAAACTGGCCGGAAATGTTGGCAGGCAACTCCGCCCGCGCCAGATCGTTGATTGCCGCCATCGCTTTATCAATCGGGTAACCGTCTTTAAGATTAAAAGAAATGGTGGCGGAAGGCAGCTGTCCGGAATGATTGACGGCCAGCGGAACGACTCTTTCCTCCAGTTTCGCAATTGTGCTCAGGGGAATCAGGTTGCCCTTATCCGACTTGATATGCAGTTTGTTGAGAACGGAGGCGTCGCGCTGATACTCATTATCCAACTCCAGAAAAACATAGTATTCATTACTGGTGCCGTAGATTGTGGAAACTGTCCGGGAGCCGAAAGCGGAAAAAAGCATTTCCTGAATCTGGCCGAAATTCAATCCCAGGGCGGCGGCCTTTTCCCTGTCCACTTCAATCTGCATCTTCGGGCTGCGGATTTGCACATCGGACTGGACATCGGCCAGCCCCGGCAATGCGGCGATTTTATCTTTCATTTTTTCGGCGTAGCTATAAAGATCATTTAAATTATTTGTCTGAAGAGTATATTGCCAGGCGGCATTAACATGCCTTCCCCCGACCATAATCGGCGGCGGATTGAAAGGAAAGGCGACAACACCCGGAATAGAATTGATATCCGGACGCAGGCGATTGATAATTTCATCCACCGATTCGCGGCGCTGCGAGCCTTCTTTAAGAGTAACCAGCGCAAATCCGGAATTGTTGTTTCCTCCCACATAGGCAAACACCGCCTTGACATTCTGGTCTTTGCGCAATTTTTCATTAATCAGGGTTTGATGATCAACCATATAATTAAAGGAAACCCGATCGTCGGCCTGAGAGGCGACAATGAAATAATCCTGATCCTGGGAAGGAATGAATCCCTTTTTAACAATCATAAAAAGGAATACCGATGCCATAATCGTCACGAGCGTGAAGAGCAGCGCCCAGCGGCGGTGCACCAGCACCCATTTGAGCGTCCGGCCGTAGAAGGCCAAAATGCTGTTGAATATCCGCTCGGAAGATTCATAGAAACGCCCTTTGTTTTTCTGGGAATAATCGCTCAGCATTCTGCTGCAAAGCATCGGCGTCAGTGTCAGCGATATGAAACCGGAAACAACAATCGCCACACCGATGCTGACCGCGAATTCGCGGAACAGGCGGCCGATAATTCCCCCCATGAAAAGAATCGGAATAAAAACAACCACCAGGGAAATTGTCATGGAAAGAATAGTGAATCCGATTTCTCTGGCGCCGGTCAGAGACGCTTCCATCGCCGATTCGCCCATCTCCATCCTTCTGATGATATTTTCCATCATCACGACGGCATCGTCCACGACAAAACCCACCGATAGCGTGAGCGCCATCAGCGAGAGATTATTCAGGCTGTAACCGAGTTTGTACATGACGGCAAACGTGGCAATGATGGAAAGCGGCACCGCGATACCCGGAATAATCGTCGGTTTCCAGGCGCGGATAAAAAGAAATATCACCAGAACAACCAGGCCGATTGTCAGAAGCAGCGTGAATTGCACGTCGTCAATTGATTCCCGGACATAAATTGACTGATCGTAAAGAAGAAAGACTTCGATGGCCTTGGGCATCATTGAGCTGAGCCGCGGCATCGTCTTGCGAATATCATCGGCTATGCGCACCGTGTTGGAACCCGGCTGTTTCGAGATGGCCAGAACAATCGCCGTGTATTGAGAATCTTTTGTCAGAAACCAGAGTTTCGCCTTTTCATAATCAACACCTTCAACAGCTTTGCCGATATCCTCAATGCGGACAGGATTGCCGTTCTTTCTCGTAATTATCAGACGGTTGTATTCTTCCGCCGATGTCAGCTGGCCGTTAGAGTCAATTGTAACGTTCTGATAATCGCCGTCCAGCGAACCGCCGGGCATATTGACGTTGTTGAGTTTGAGGGCGTTGGCTATTTCATTGAGGCCGATTCCTCTGGCCGCCATGGCATCGGGATTAATCTTGATGCGAAAAGCCTTCTTCTGGGACCCCATCACCTTGACTTCCGCAACGCCGTCAATCGTGGAGAGATAGCCCGTCACAAAAGATTCCGCGTAATCCTGAACCTCCGACATGGGCATGGTCTGGGAAGTCATGATAAAATACATAATCGGCTGTTCGGCCGGATTGGTTTTGCGGAAAGACGGGGGATTGGGCATGGTTGTGCTGTCCGGCAGCAGCCCGCGGGCTGCGGCGATGGCCGTATTGACATCCTGAGCGGCGGCATCAATATTTTTTTCCAGGGAAAATTGCAGGGTAATGGTCGTTGATCCCAGGGTGTTCTGGGAAGACATGGATTCGAGCCCGGCAATCCGGGTGAATTCCTTTTCCAGCGGCGTGGCGACAACCGACGCCATGGTTTCCGGGCTGGCGCCTGCGACACTGGCCGTCACCTGAATTGTCGGATAATCAACATTGGGCAGATTATTAATCGGCAGACTTTTATAGCTGAAGACACCGAAAAATAAAATAGTAATCATGACCAGAATGGTCATAACGGGTCTGCGTATCCATACTTCCGATAAATTCAATTTTTTTCCGCCCTTTAATCAGTCTTTTTTCCCTTTGATAACTCAGCCTCGACAACCTTGAAGCCTTCTTTCAGCTTGAAGTGGCCATCGGTGACAACAATATCGCCGGCCTGAACGCCTGCGTTAATCACTGCTTCGTTGCCGTAAATCCTGTCTACTTCGACCACCTGCCGGTGAACTGTCTTGTCCGCTCTGACGATGAAGACATATTTGCTTTCCTGGGCCAACTGAACGGCAGCGGCCGGCACAACCGTGGCGGCCTCCTGCACTCTCAGCCACAGACCGACATTGACGAACTGACCCGGCCAGAGAAAACGATCGGCATTGGCAAATAATGCTTTGAGTTTGATGACGCCGGTATCGGGATCAACCGTATTGTCAATAAATTCCAGCCGGCCTTGCCGGGATGCTTCTTTTAATCCGGCAACCCCGGCTTTGACTATCAACGGACTGACGGCGTTATATTTCTTTATTTCCGGCAAAAGCTTTTCCGGGACCGAAAATTTGACATACACGGGAGACATCTGGTTTAAAGAAACCAGCGCGGTGGAATTGGCGCTGACAACAGCGCCTTTATTTACCTGAAAGGCGCCTGCGCGGCCGTCCAGAGGAGCGCGAATGGAGCAGTAGGATAATTTTAAGGACGCATCTTCCACGGCCGCTTTGCTGTTGTTGAGAATGGCCTGTTGAACTGCGGCATTGGTTTTGAACTTCTCATATTCCGATTTGGCTACCGCTCCCTTTTTCATCAGAAAATCATAGCGTTCGGCCTCGGCGTTGTAATTGTCGAGTTGCGCCTGATCTTTGACCAGCATGGCCTGGGCTTTTCTCAGTTCCTCGCGGTAAGTCGCCGGATCAATGGTAAAGAGGATATCTCCTTTTTTAACATCCTGCCCTTCGCGAAAATTAATATCCATTATCTGCCCGGTCACCTGCGGGATGACGGTTACGGAACGGTAAGCCTCGACCGAGCCCACTGCCGGAATTGCGACGGGGATATCCTTTTTGACGGCCTGCCCCATATGAACGGCTACGGCAGGATATCCCGCATCACTCTGCTCTTTCTTGCCGCAACCGCCAATAAATGACAAAAGAAGCAAAGAGCATAATCCCAACAACAATGATGTTTTTTTCATTTATTATTCCCTTGAATAAATTCAAATAGATTAAACAAATTTAATGACCTCGCAAAATAAGCCGGAGACAGGGCGTCCGGATGCCCCAGTCATCATTTTTTTCCTACCGCCTTTTCCATATTAGCTTCCGCTTTCTTATAATCATAAAGCGCTTTGATGTATTTCAATTTCGCATCCCCATAGGAAACAGTGGCATCGGTTACTTCCAGCGGCGTAGCCAGGCCGGCTTCATATTTCAAACCGGCGAGCTCCAGATTTTCCGTTGCCTGCCGCACCTGCAATTCCGTATCACCGATTATGCGCGCCGCCTTTTCCATATTCAGGTAGGCTTTGCGCACTTCCATATTTATCTGCAGCCTCTGTGAATCTATCTTCGCCTGCACTTTTTTCATTTCCGCTCTTTTTTCCGCCACCCTGTTTTTGGCGCCAAAACCTTCAAACAGGTTAAAGGAAACATTAACTCCGACATTCCAGCCTGACGAAAGAGCAAAATCACTGCCGTCGGCGACATAGCCTGCCGTTCCCTTAATGCTGGGAAGATAATCCCGTTGGGCGGCTTCCATGGCTTGTCTGGCCGCTTCCATTTGCAGCGTCAGCGAGCGCAAATCGGGACGCAAGAGGTTGGCCTGCTGTAAAGATTCTTCCAGACTGAGGGGCTCCTTCCGGTAAGCCAGATTATCTTCGATATCATAAGCCGGAGCCGCAAAAATACCCATCGCGTTATTGAGGGAAACCACGGCCAGCTTCAAATCGTTTTCCGATTGCAGCAGATCCAGTTTCGCATTGCTCAAATCCACTTCCGCTTTGGTTACGTCATATTTCGATTTCGTTCCGGCCTGAAAGAAGAGCAGCGCCTTTTCCCGGTGACTTCGATATTTGCCGACCTTTTCTTTATTGACTGCCGTCTCGCGTTTAACGCGCAACAGATCATAGTAAG
>JAKLDS010000110.1 GCA_022703375.1 Deltaproteobacteria bacterium
TCCAGTTCCGGATTTTTCTTGGCGAAATCAATGAGAACCTTGGTCGGCTCCACCGGGTCTTTGTAACTTAAAACAACAGCCACCGGCCATTTGAAATGGTCGGCAAGGACACTGAATCCGGTTTCCTTTGAGGCAATTCCTAAAAGTGTATTCTTTACCACTTTCAATTCAGCGTCAGACTTGCGCAGTGCATTTCTCAGAGCTTCCATCTTGAAGACGTTCATCCCGTTGAAACTGGTTAAAACGCCCAGCCTGGCTTCTTTGAGCTTAACCTGCAGTTCGGATACTATCTGTTCTTTTGTTGTCCGATCCAATCTATCAGCCTCCTTTCAACTATTTTAATTTCGTTTACCCGAGGCCGAAGCTTCTAGCCACATACAGATTTAAGAAACAAAAAAATACGGATTCTTACTGTAACCATTTCCACCTGTTTTAATCCGATTCCCGTTTCTAAAAAATTGTTTACTTTGCGATGATCAGTAAATTCTTTTATTATACGAGTCTCGGCAGGCCGTATTTCGTTTAAACTTCTGTACCTGCTGTCTTCGACCTTATTCTACTTTCTTAATTTCTTAATCCTTGTCCCGCAATCAGGCACTCTTAAATTCCAGAGGATCAATTCTCACACCCGCGCCCATCGTGCTGGAAATAGAAATGCTTTTTATATAAATTCCCTTACTGGAAGCCGGTTTTAATTTAATGATTGTTTCCAGCAGCGCGGCAATGTTTTCTCCCAGCTTCTCCGCACCGAAAGACACTTTTCCCACCGGGGAATGAACGATTCCCGCTTTTTCCACGCGGAATTCCACCTTGCCGGCCTTAACTTCTTTCACGGCATTGCCCACTTCAAAAGTGACCGTGCCGACCTTGGGATTGGGCATTAAACCGCGAGGTCCTAATATTTTGCCGATTTTGCCGACGGAACCCATCATGTCCGGAGTAGCGATAACCGAGTCAAACTCCAGCCAGCCGCCTTTAATTTTTTCGATTACTTCATCGTTGCCGACTAAGTCGGCACCGGCTTCCAGAGCTTCTTTTTCTTTTTCGCCCTTGGCAAAAACCAAAACCCGCACTGTTTTTCCCAAGCCATTGGGTAAAACAACGCTGCCTCTCACCATCTGATCGGCATGAGCGGGATTCACTCCCAGACGGACGGCGGCATCCACCGTTTCATCAAATTTTGCTTTCGGCATTGCTACAACCATTTCCGCAGCCTCTTTCAGCGTATAACGCTTGGTGGGCTCAACCTTTGCTTTTGCTGCTTTTATGCGCTTGCCTCTTCTTAACATGATTAACCTCTTCTTTATTAACCTGCGATTTCAATGCCCATTGATCTGGCTGTACCGGCAATTATCCTGATGGCGCCTTCAATGTCCACAGCATTTAAATCATTAAATTTTAATTCCGCTATCTCCTTCACTTGTTTATTCGTAACAGTTCCCACTTTTTCCCTTTTCGGGTCGTTGGCACCTTTGGCGATTTTGGCGGCCTGTTTGAGCAATACCGCAGCCGGGGGTGTTTTCGTAATAAATGTAAAGGACCTGTCCGCATAAACGGTGATAACCACGGGAACAATCATTCCCTCCTGATTTTGCGTCAAGGCGTTATACGCCTTGCAGAATTCCATGATATTGACGCCGTGCTGACCTAATGCCGGACCAATCGGCGGAGAAGGGGTCGCCTTTCCCGCTTTAATCTGTAATTTGATGTTTGCAATAACTTTTTTTGCCATGATGATCACCCTGATCCTGAATTTTTAAGGCTTTTCGCCTCTTACCAACAGTTTATCCCTGCATTACCTGAATACAATCGAGCTCCACTGATGTCGGACGCCCGAAGATACTGACAATCACGCTGAGCTTGCCTTTTTCCGGCCGCACTTCATCAATAACGCCGTCGAAATTCGTGAAAGGCCCGTCAATTATTTTTACATGATCGCCGACATCGAACTGAAACTTCGGTTTCGGCTTCAGAGTCCCTTCGTCTATTCTGACCTTCAGATTTTCCACATCCTTATCCGAAATGGGAGAAGGTTTGTCCTTGCTGCCGATAAAACCGGTTACTTTCGGAGTGTCCTTGACGATATGCCAGGTTTCATCACTCATTTCCATCCGCACCAGGATATAACCGGGAAAGAATTTTCGTTTGGAAGTTTTTTTCTCTCCGGAAACCAGCTCCACGACATCTTCTTCCGGAATAAGAATATCCGAAAAATAAGCCTGAGCGCCGGCCATTTCAATTCTCTCCTGAAGACTGGTTTTCACCTTGCTCTCATAACCTGAGTAGGTATGGACTACGTACCATTTAAAAGACATTTCGCTAACCTAAAATAAATTTGATCAATTTTACCAGACCGAAGTCAATGACTCCAAGATAAATAGAAACAACCACGGAGATAACTATAACGACCGCCGTGGATGCCATGGTCTGTTTGGGAGTCGGCCAGGTGACTTTCTTCAGTTCCGCCTTCGCTTCCTGCAGAAACTGTATTACCTTCTGCATCACTAATTTAAATTTGTCCATAATCAAATCCTTATTAAGCCGAAAACTGGCAGGCCAGGAGGGACTTGAACCCCCAGCATCCGGATTTGGAGTCCGGCGCTCTATCCATTAGAGCTACTGGCCTGTTTGCTTTTATAGCGCCAGGTTTAATTACTTGGTCTCCCTGTGCAATTTATGCGACCGGCAGAACTTGCAGTATTTCTTCATCTCCAGACGGTTTTGCATGGTTCGCTTATTTTTTGTCGTTGTGTAATTCCGCTGCTTGCACTCAGTGCACGCTAAAATAATATTGTTCCGCATAATTCTCCTCAACTGGAGCCCACGACCAGGATTGAACTGGTGACCTCATCCTTACCAAGGATGTGCTCTACCAACTGAGCTACGTGGGCATATTTTTCAGGCATAACGCCTTTAATTAAACTCCTCAAAAAAATATGGAGCGGGAAACGGGATTCGAACCCGCGACCCTCAGCTTGGAA
>JAKLDS010000111.1 GCA_022703375.1 Deltaproteobacteria bacterium
CTCACCGATGGCAAAGCCGATGAAGCAGGGGCCGGCCAGTTCTTTGGGAATATAGGCCAGAATAAGAATCATGAAGAAAAGTTCAATGCTGACGAGCAGCAGGCCGACGCTCATACCGGAACGCAGGCAGATATTAACGATGTTTAAAGGCTGACCGGAAAGAGAAGCAAAAGCGGCGCGCGAATTGGCAACGGTATTAATGCGGATGCCGAACCATGCCACGCCATAGGAACCGAGAATACCGACAATCGAGCAAAGCAGAATGATGATAATGCCCGATGCAGCTGATCCCTGCAGGGCGCCGAAATAATAAATAATACAAAGGGCAATCAGAATCCACAAACCAATCAGGAATTTACCCTGCTGGAAAAGATAGGTTTTGCAGGTTTCCCAGATTGTCTGTGATACATCCAGCATCGCCTGATGCGCCGGCAGATTTTTTGTCTGGGTATACTGCAGCCAGCCGAAAATCATGCCGACAACACAGATAATAAGCCCGATATTCAAAATAGTAATGCCTTTCAGGGCGCCGCCCAGAAAGGCTATATTTGTTAAATCAGGCAGTTTAATGTCCGCTTCACCAGCGAACGCGGTGCCGGCTGATAATAACATAATGATGCCGGTAAATAAAAATGTCCAGATACTTCTTTTGTCTTTCAACATTATAAAACCTCCTTTTTTAAAGAATTACTAATGCTTTTTTATTATATTTACCCATGGCCGTTTGCACATCCGATAAAACCACCTCTGTTACAGCATCCGCCGCTGCCGTAATGATTTCCGGCAGCAGGGGAACTTCTTCTGCCCGGAAGGCTTCCAGCACATATCCCTCAGTGCGGGATTTATGAACCGGTTTACCGATGCCCAGCCGAATACGGATGAATTCGGAAGACCCCAGTTGTTCTTCAATTGAACCAAGCCCGTTATGACCGGCATTTCCTCCGCCTCTTTTAATCCGCATCTTTCCCAGAGGCAAATCCAGATCATCATGAACAACTATCAAATCACCGATATCCGCTTTAAAATAAGCGAGCAGCTTCTGCACCGCGTGGCCGCTCAAATTCATGTAAGTCTGCGGCATGCCTAAAATCACACCGGAGCCGCCGATTTTCCCTTTACCCCAGCAGGCGTCAAACGTCTTATGCTTTAATTCAATTTCCAGTTTACGGGCCAGTTCTTCAATCACCGCAAATCCGATATTGTGCCTGGTTGACCGGTAGCGGTTGCCGGGATTTCCTAAACCGATAATCAAATACAATGGTTGCTCCTCATAAGCAGAGCGCCGGGAAAATATTCTTCGGCAAAACCTGAAAACAATCATCGATCCGCCAATTCACCGGGGCGGCTATTTTTCTTTTTCTTTATCTTTTTCAGCCGTTTCCTTGCCCTCAGCCGCCGCACCTTCTTCAGCCGGTGCCACTTCTTCCTCAACTACAGCCGCCTTGACAACTTTTATCACGGCAACGGAAGCTACAGCGGCATCCGGAGCATCCAGAACAGCTATTTTATCGGACACTTTTAATTCTTTAACCTTGACAGAATCGCCGATATTCAAAGCACTGACGTCAACTTCAATGTGATCGGGAAGGTCAGCCGGCAGGCAGGAAACGGTAACATGGCGTTTGATATGCTGCAATTCGCCGCCGTTTTCCACACCGATGGCTTTGCCGGTGAAATTCAAAGACACGTCAAAGGTAAGTTTACGTTTCATGTCAATTTCATAGAAATCGGCGTGAAAGAATTTTCCGGTAAGAGGCTCCACTTGCAATTCCTTGATTAAAGAAAGCTTCTCAATTTTCTTGCCGCCGTCATCAATAATCAGCTTAATGAAGGCATGGTCTTTCTTGTCTTTGTGCAGTTTGATAAGTTCATCATTTTTTACGGCCAGTAGAATATTGGCGATTGAGCGACCATATAATATTCCCGGTACAAAACCTGACTGCCGCAAGCGGCGGGCCGGCCCTTTCTTTTGTTCCTTGCGGGCTTGCGCCGCTAACACAGTTACTTCCATTTATTCCTCCTATATAAATAACGAGCTTACAGAATCGTTATAATAAATTCGGCGCACGGCTTCGCTTAAAAGCCCCGATACCGATAATACTTTTATTCTCTTTGACAATTTGCCCGCCTGCTCGGAAAGCGGAATCGTATCCGTGACAACGATTTCCCGGATATCCGATCCTGACAGTCTGTCAATCGCCGGGCCTGATAAAACCGGGTGCGTGCAGCAAACGGAAACATCGAGCGCTCCCGCTTTCTTTAAAGCATTGGCGGCCTGTACCACAGTTCCGGCCGTATCCACCATGTCATCCAGGATGATGACGCTTTTGCCTTCGATATTGCCGATGATATTCATCACCTGTGCTTCATTGGGACCTTCGCGGCGTTTATCAATAATGGCCAGACTCGCGCCAAGCCTCTTGCCGAAGGCGCGGGCGCGCTCGACACCGCCGGTGTCCGGAGATACGACAACGGTGTTGTCATAATGAGCTTTTTTCATATAATCGAGCAATACGGGCGTGGCAAAAAGGTTATCCACGGGAATATTGAAAAAACCCTGAATCTGCCCGGCATGCAAATCCATTGAAAGTACACGGTTGGCACCTGCCGTGGTAATCAAATCAGCCATGAGCTTAGCCGAAATCGGCGCACGGGGCGCAACTTTGCGATCCTGGCGGGCATAACCGTAATAAGGAATTACGGCTGTGATGCGATCGGCAGAAGCGCGTTTCATGGCGTCAATCATAATCAGCAGTTCCATGCACGTTACGTTGACCGGCGAACAGGTGGACTGGATAATAAAAACGTCCATGCCGCGCACGTTCTCGTTGATTTCTACGCGGGTTTCACCATCACTGAAAGTTGTAACATTGGCCTTTCCCAGCGTTACGCCCAGATTG
>JAKLDS010000112.1 GCA_022703375.1 Deltaproteobacteria bacterium
ATTTAAGCTCCATCGGGCTCAAGGTTTTCCCGGTTGTTATTCTGGGCGGCCTGGACAGCATCGGCGGCGCCATTATCGGCGGGATCATCATCGGTCTTTTGGAAACCTTTACCGGCGGTTACCTGTCGCCGTCTTTGCGCGATGTTGTTCCTTATATCGTGCTGGTGTTTATTTTAATGGTCAAGCCTTACGGATTGTTCGGCCTGGTGGAAATTGAAAGAGTGTAGGATGTAAAAAAAATGAAAAAATTATCTTTTCATCCCTGCGGCAATTACCGGGAAACCTACGAGCAGGAACTGAATATTTTTGAAACCGATTTCGGTCGTTTCTGGATGATGATATTCCTCGGCGTTCTTTTCTTTATTGCACCGTTTGTTCTGAGCCCCTATATGCTCTACATTCTCAACACCATCGGCATTGCGGCCATTGCGGCCATCGGTCTGAATATTCTGATCGGTTACACGGGGCAGATTTCTCTGGGACACGGCGCCTTTTTCGGCGTCGGAGCTTATGCCGCAGCGATTCTGGCAACGAGGCTCGGTGTCGGATTTTATATTGCCATTCCCGCGGCGGGCATCATCACCGCGCTGGTCGGCATGATTTTCGGCATTCCGTCAGGCCGTCTTAAAGGTCTTTATCTGACCATCGCAACGCTGGCCGGACAATTCATTATCGAATACGTTTTGATTCAGTGGGAAAGCCTCACCAAGGGGACTATGGGCATCACGCTGCCTTCGCCCGAAATATTCGGATGGCAGATAACCGGCGACAGGGCGTTCTTCTTCCTTGTTTTTATCAGCCTGATCTGCATGACATGGTTTGCGGTAAACATTATACGCAGCAAGTACGGCCGGGCGTTTATCGCCATTCGCGACAACGACCGCGCCGCGGAAGGGATGGGCATCCCGATTTTCAAATACAAACTGTTGTCGTTCGGCATCAGCTCTTTTTACGCCGGCTTTGCCGGAGCTTTATGGGCTTATTACATGGTCAGTATTACGACAGAACCTTTCAATCTGGGACTTTCCGTTGAATACATCGCCATGGTCATTATCGGGGGCATGGGTAATATTCCCGGCGCGATTTTCGGCGCGACATTCATTACACTGCTCAACGAATTATTACGGTTCTTAACCGGCGTGTTAATGAACGTACCGGCAATTACCAGTCTGGGCTTGAATATGGCTCCGCTAAAAGAATTTGTTTTCGGTCTGGCGATTGTTTTGTTTATTTTGATTGAACCGAAGGGGCTGGCGGAAATCTGGCGCATCATACGTTCCAGTTTCCGTCTCTGGCCTTTTTCATATTAGAAAATCTTGCAATTTGCTGAAAGCAAATGCTTAGATTTTCTTATCCCGCAAAGCGAAGCGGGGCTTGGAAATTAGTGATTATTTGATGATGTCATTTCGAAGCGAAGCGAGAAATCTTTATATTGATAAAAAAAGATATCTCCCCAGCAAAGCTGGTGTCGATATAACAATATGAGATACTAGGATAGAATATGGGCGACATACTCCTGCAATTAAATAACATTTCCGTTGTGTATTCGGACGTTATACAGGTTTTAAAAGGCGTTTCTTTAAGTGTTGAAAAGGGCCACATTGTCTCTCTTCTGGGCAGTAACGGCGCCGGTAAGACAACAACGCTTAAAGCCATTTCAGGACTGCTTAAACCGGAAAATGGCAAAGTCACGGATGGAACTATAATCTACAACGGCGTCAATATCCAGAACCAGGCGCCGGAATTTATTACCCGTCAAGGGATTATTCAGGTTCTGGAGGGCAGGCAGCCTTTTAAATATCTGACCATTGAAGAGAATTTGCGCGTCGGCACCGCCACCCGATTCGGCAAACCTTATAAGCAGGATCTGGAAATGGTCTATAATTACTTTCCGGCGCTGGTCAAAAGAAGAAAAGCTCTGGCCGGATACTGCAGCGGCGGAGAATTACAGATGCTGGTTATCGGCCGCGCCTTGATGGCGCATCCTCAGCTTCTGCTTTTAGACGAACCGTCATTGGGACTGGCGCCGCTGGTTGTGCAGGAAATATTTCGCATCATTAAAAAAATAAATGAAGAACAGCACGCAACCATCATTCTGGTGGAACAAAATGCGCGGATGGCCCTGCAGGTTGCCCATTACGGTTATGTCATGGAAAACGGCAAAATTATGATGGAAGGAACGTCGAAAGAATTATCCGATAATCCGGACATCAAGGAATTTTACCTGGGCGTGGGAGCAGCGGGAACAGTGAAATCCTATAAAGACGTGAAATCCTATCGACGCCGCAAGCGCTGGCTCTAGTAATGAGCCTTTCCCCGAAGCACTCCGTTTATCAAGAAACTTCCCGCTTTGCCGCAAGATATGAGAAACTCATATTAGGCAATACTTCACTGTGTGGGATTAAAAGATATTTCCAGATTTTGCCGCCGTTTTTTACATTGTGTTCCGAGGCGTATTTACAGTATTGAAGCGCCGCTTTCTTTTTTTCCTGTACCTCTAACTGTTCTATCTGGTTATCT
>JAKLDS010000113.1 GCA_022703375.1 Deltaproteobacteria bacterium
TATCTTTGACCTTGGAAAGCACAAGAATATTATGCCCCCACGGTAATTCTCCAACAAGCTGTTGGAGAATTGGTTTGTCTTGATACTCGACATAAAGCTTTCTCATATACCAGAGATTCTGCACTGATAGTCCAAAGGTATTGTTAAATTCATCCCGCAAGTCAACGGAAAGCTGTTCCACAACCCTATCTCCCCAGCTATTCTCCGCCTGCTTTTCCGTTATTAACTTGCCGATTTCCCAATAAAGCCGGATCAGTTCCTTGTTGACTGAACGTGCTGTTTTAATACGCGCAGCTATTATTCTCTTTTTAATATCACTTAAAAGAGCAACATATTCCCCGCCGATTATCATCTCATTTTTCTGCCGCATATTATTATCTCTGAACCCTGAACTATCTCTTACTTGTTACTTTTTCCTTCCTGAAGTTTATAAGTTAACAGCGTCCCCCCTCTTGTACAAAGTTAGCCAAAGAAAGCGCAAAGGTATAAATTAATAAGCCTCGCCTTTCAAATTTCCTATATACAACTCCGCGCTGAAAGCGGCATTTGCACCGTCACCCGCAGCTGTTACCACCTGCCGGAAAAGTTTATGGCGGCAGTCGCCCGCGGCAAATATGCCGGCCGCTGAAGTCTGCATGTTTTCATCGGTAATAATATACCCCCCATCATCGAGCTTTAAAACACCATGAAAGACACTGGTATTCGGGATGCGTCCCACAAAAATAAATACTCCGTCGGCTTTTATTTCCGCTATTTTTCCCGATACAGTGTTCTTAATTTTAACCCCCGTAACCAGATCGCTGCCGGTGATTTCTTCCAGTGTTCCATTCCAGACAAATTCAATTTTCTTTTCCGCAAAGGCCCGTTTCTGAAGAAGGCCGGCTGCCCGCAACCGGTCGCGGCGGTGCACAACATATACTTTACCGGCAAAATGGGTCAAAAAGAGTGCTTCCTGAATGGCCGAATCGCCGCCGCCCACCACGACAACATCCCGACCACGGTAAAAAGGCCCGTCGCAGGTGGCACAGTAGGACACGCCCTTTCCGGCAAATTCATTTTCACCCGGCACACCCAGCTTGCGCCATTGCGCGCCCGTCGCGGCAATGACGGCAAGCGCCCTGTAATTTTTACCACCGGCACTGACATTCCAGACAGAATTAGTTTCATCTCCGGCAATACCCGTGATGTCAAAACCGGCAGTTTCCAGGCCGAATTTTGCGGCCTGTTTTTTAAACAGCTGCATGAAATCGTAGCCGTTAATCTCGTCAGGCACACCGGGATAATTTTCAATGACATCGGTAATTGTTATCTGGCTGACTGTTGCCGCCCCTTCGACAAGCAGGCTTTTCAGGCCGGCGCGCGCGGCGTAAATACCGGCCGCATAGCCGCCCGGTCCGCCACCGATAATAATAATGTCATAATCATATTGCAGTAAGTTACTTTTGCTCATTGGTTATAACCTCTGGGATATTTTATCAGACCTTTTAATCAGGATACGCTTTTTTTGTAAAGTTTATTTTCATTGATGACGGTAAAAGAACACCGTCCTGTTGCCCCGTGGTTAATTAAAAATAACTATCATATTTACGGTTTTAATGTTAAATTAGACTGCCAGTCAGAAAAAAGTTACTTTACGATGAAACAGAAGAATATTGAACAATTTAATGAAGATCTTATTGCTCTGCACCGGAGAAAGGCGGAGCTGGAAGATATTATCGCCGCAGCCAGACAAACCGAAGAGCAATTAAGAAATATTCAGTTTGACATTATTAACCGCAATGAATCCCTGGAAGCCATCAATGCCGTAACCGACAAAATTTACCAGTCCCTGGATATCAATTCCGTGGCCAAAGAAGCGGTGGCTTCAATGATTAACTATTGCCAGACCACGGAAGGCGCCATTTTTGAGTATCGGGAAGATTCGGATTCTCTTGACTTGCTGGCCGTCAATTCCATTGCCGACAATGCCGAGGCAGTGCGCCTGACTGTGAAAATGCCTGTCGAGGGCAACATCACGGGAAATGCCGTTCGCGAAAAAAGGATTATTTTCTGTGAAAATATTGCCACAGATGAACGAATCAGGCCGGAGGTAAAAAAGGCTGTTATGGTCAATGGCGCCAGAAGCCTGATCTGCGTTCCCCTCCTTTTTCAGGAACGCGTAATGGGTGTAATGAACCTCTTCTTTCCGGGACAATATAACTTTAACGATTACGAGCTTTCGACGCTGTTGTCCATCGGGAAGACAATCGGTTTGGCGATGGCCAATGCTCGGTATATCGAGCAGATAAAAGAAGAGATGGAAGAGAGGCAGCGGGCGCAGAG
>JAKLDS010000114.1 GCA_022703375.1 Deltaproteobacteria bacterium
CCCTTTTCGGACAGGGTCTAGCTAGACCCTGTCCGAAAAGGGTTTTAGCGTATTTTCTGTAGAAAACTGTTTCCCTGCCGAGTGCATGCCAAGATTTTCATCCGCTTTTCTGTTCAAAATCAGCAAAAAGTTTTTTTGCCTGTAATTTTGAGCCCTTATGCGTTTTTGCGGCATTTTCAAAATTCAATTTTTCAGCGCCGTGATTAATGCAATTATTACATATTAACATTGAAAAATTCTTTATGTGTATCATATTAATTATATGGCTATAAGTTTTTAAAATTTAAAATATTAAGGAATGGATAATGTTTGCCGATTTATTCTCGACTGCTGATACGGCTTCGCAACTTGCATTATGTCCAGATACAGAATTTAAGGGAATTCTTCTTGAAGGGCTGGATTTTTTCAAGGAATCGCCGGAAATCAAATCCATGATAGAAAGGGATATTGATGAGTGGGCGCTTCGTAAGAAACAGCAGCGTCTTGACGACAGGCGCTGGGCGTCGGCCCGCATGGCCGGATTGCCGCTGGATAATCTGCCTGCAACTTCCGGCGAGGAAGCGCTTCAACTACAGTCTGGACGTCCGCGCCTGCTTGATGGGGAGTCAGTTTTTGTTTTGTTGCTGGCGCGCGGATATTACGGCTCCCTGTCCTCCTGCCAGGCGGTTGACCGGATGCTTGATTCCAGGCTGATTCACGCATATTTCTCTTCCCATAATCAGCCGATGCCTTCCCGTAACTGCGCCCTTGACAATCTTAATGCGGTGAACAATCAGACGCGCGACCATATTTTCCGTGTCCAGATTAGTTATATCAAAAAAAAAGTCTTGACGAGTTCGACTTGCTGAGTATTGACAGTTTTTCCGTGGAGGCGAACACTTGCTGGCCGACCGACAGCAGTATCATCATGTCATTGTTGAGTCGTGTCTGGCGTTGCGGACAAAAACTGAATAATTTCGATTTGCCCGGTTTTACGCCCGGTTGTGTTGAGCAATGGCTGAAGCAGCTCAAGAAAATTGATTTTGAAATGAATTGCATTGGCGGCAAGCCCGGCGCGGCCAAAAAACTCCGCAAACTCTACAGCCAATATCTGGATATTGCGGCAAAGATCATCAACCGCCTGGCAGGACAGTTTGAAGCATTAACCGTGAAATGGAAAGCTCTGGATATTGTTCCGAGCCAACAGCGTCAGGCTGAAGCGATCATGGGAATCGTAAATGATGATCTGGCGGCGGCGGTCCGGGTTTGCGGATATACTGGAGACCGGGTATTCAATGACATTGTCCTTCCGTCCACGGAAAAAATATTGAGCTTATCTGATCCCTGCGCAGCTTTCATTAAAAAAGGCGGAAGAGAGCCGAAAATCGGTTACAAGCCGCAAGTGGCCCGCAGCGGAAACGGATTCATCACCGCATTTGAGTTGGAACAGGGCAATCCGGCAGATTCCGCCAGATTGCTGCCGGTGACCAGGCAGCATCAGCGCAATACCGGCATTACTCCAAACGTCATTACCGTTGATGACGGCTACAGCAGTAAAGCTGGGCGCGACGAACTCCTTGAAGAGATTCCAACTGTTTCTATTAGCGGATCCAAAGGCAAAAAAATAACCAGCGCAGAACAATGGAACTCAGAGCTTTACGCCAGCGCGCGCAATATGCGGTCGGCTGTTGAGTCGCTGGTATTTACATTGCGATATAAATTCAGCCTGTACCGGTTCAGCCGCCGGGGAATTGAGGCTGTTAAGGGAGAGATGACCGAGAAGATTATAGTTCACAATTTCTGGAGGATCGGCGTAATTAAGCGCAAGCGGGAGATGGATAATCTTGCATCCAGGCCGCCAGCAAAGAAAGCGGCCTGAAAAATAGCGTGAAAAAATGAAGCAGCCTAAAATAAATAAAGCAACGTTTAAATAAATAGAGCTTTAAGTTGTATTAATGCAAGCATGGAAATCGCTGGACAAAATATTATTAAAAACGCCGGAAATGGCTGTTAAACTGGCGATGTTAAACCCGGCATGATATTCTTTAGACCCTTTTCGGACAGGGTCTAGGTAGCAAGGAGAAGATTCTCTGGCAATCAATGCCAAATATTATTCCGAATGCCGCCTGGTGCAGATGGCATCAGGAATTACTGAAAAAAATCATCGAATACAAGCAAATTTTTTCTCTGAATGACGTTATTCATCAGCTAGAAATAAAATGTCAAAGCTTGCTTTCACCTCAAAAGATAACAGATGATTTCTGTAAAAACCAGAAGAAACTCAGTGCTATTGGCAAATCTTATCTTGGAGCAAAAGTTGATGATAAT
>JAKLDS010000115.1 GCA_022703375.1 Deltaproteobacteria bacterium
CTATTTCCTTTGCTTAATAATCAATATACCCGCTAGGTATTCTTTGAAATTTCAAGTAATCTTACGTACTACCAACCGCAATAATCGCTAATATCAATTTCTTCTTTTGTGTGCGTATCTGTAACAGTAATTGCTAATCCAATCGAAGTTGGCGAAAACTTATAAAGATAGCGAGACGTAAACTCGTCTTTTTCGTTCCAATTTTCCCATTTTTGAAGATTTAGATATTCTTTCTCCTCTACTATAAACCTATTATTTTTACTACGGATCATAGCTGATGCATCTGTTTGAAGAATTGAGACCGTATCTTCAAAGAATATTTTTTCATTCATCACCCCATGCTCAACACCAATAACACATTTTGGTGGTATAATATGCAGTGTGTAGGTGCAAGCATTTGCACTGATGGCTCCATAATATGGTTGGATAATGCCTTTATCTCGTGAATCCTGCATTCTAAGGCGTCGATTATCATCAATCGGGAAGCTGCCGCGAAAACTGCCTGTCTTTATCTGCTCATCTAAAACTATCTTATCAAGATTTACTTCCCAGTCATTAATCTGTTCATTAATATTTTTTGAGAACAAAACGCATAAGACATATTTGGACCAAGATGATTCGTCAATATTTTTATAAAGAGTTATCATAATATAAAGACCGAAAATTTGGCGTTAAGATACTAAAAGCTGACTTTGTTTTTAATTATCACGATTTGTATCTGAAATCTACGAGAGCTATGAATATTTAGTGCAGGCCACAGACTTTTTCGAGGGCAAGAAAAGCTCCAATGAGCTTTTTATTTTTCACCTCCGTCATCAGCCTCCACTCCTGTCTTAATATTTCTTGACAGAAACAGAAAATCCGAGTTAGTTTTTAATCGCTTTCAATTTCTGTATTTTTTGTCATTGCAATGACAATTTTGCTACAAAGCTCTCTCTGTATTCACCAAAACGGCAGGAGGTTAGATTGTATTTCTCGGACGATACACAAAAGGCATCACGGAAGCTTACCGAAAAATGGCAGGCTGATGTGCAAAATACTTTAAAAACCAATCCCGAATGGAAAGACCGCTTTTCAACCGTTTCTGATCTCGACATCAAAAGACTCTACACTCCTGAAGACTTGCAAAACATGGATTTTTCCAGCCACATCGGGACGCCTGGGGAATTTCCCTATTTGCGCGGCAACCAGGTCACCGGTTATCGCGGACAGCCCTGGACCTTCCGTATGTTCTCCGGCATGGGCAGCGCACAGGATACCAACGCGCGCTGGCACATGCTTTTGCGCGAAGGGCAAACCGGCCTCAGCACCGCCTTCGATTTTCCAACACTGATGGGCTATGATAGTGACTCGCCAAAAGCCCTGGGCGAAGTAGGTAAATGTGGGGTCGCCATCGACACACTTGAAGATTTTCTGGCGCTAATTGACGACATTCCACTGAATCAGGTCACAACATCCATGACGATCAACCCCCCGGCCACCGTGCTGTGGGCTATGTATTGCGCGGCAGCCGAAATTAAAGGTGTCCCTCTTACTGAAATCGGCGGCACCATTCAAAATGATATGCTCAAGGAATTCATTGCGCAAAAGACGTTCATGTGTCCACCGGAGCCTTCCGTCAAACTCATCAGCGACACAGTTGAATTCGGCACGAAATATGTTCCGCGATGGAATACCATCAGCATCAGCGGCTATCATATCCGGGAAGCGGGCGCCACCGCCGTGCAGGAGCTGGCCTTCACGCTGCGAGACGGCATCGAATATGTCGAAGACATTATCCGCCGCAAAAAAATGGACGTGGACGATTTCGCGCCTCGCTTGTCGTTCTTTTTTAATTCTCACATCGACCTTTTCGAGGAAATCTGCAAACTCCGCGCCGCGCGCCGCATCTGGGCCAAAGTGATGCGCAACCGCTTCGGCGCGAAAAACCCCCGCTCACTGTGGATGCGCTTTCACGTCCAGACCGCCGGCTGTTCTCTGACCGCTCAGCAGCCCTACAACAATGTTGTCCGGACCACCGTCGAGGCGCTGGCCGCCGTTTTGGGCGGAACCCAGTCACTGCACACCAATTCACTGGATGAAGTGCTTTGCCTGCCATCCGAACAGGCCGTGGAAATCGCGCTACGCACCCAGCAGATTCTGGCCGAG
>JAKLDS010000116.1 GCA_022703375.1 Deltaproteobacteria bacterium
AATTATTACATGACCGCTGAGTCCATCCTGAGGGATGCTGATTGTCTGAATCGGCAATGGGCTTAACCAGCGGTTGCGGATTGTGTATAAAGGAGCCGCAAGCCCTGATATAAAAGGAGTTAATAACATAGTGATAATCGTTGTTGTAAGAATTAAAGAATAAAAATCCGACGAAATGGAATTTGAGTCTATGCCGATCCTGCCAAGCACAAATGAAAATTCACCTACCTGGCACAGCCCCAGCCCGCAAGCCAAAGGAACGATATTTCCATATCTGAATATTTTGCTAAGCGCTCCAAAAATGATGCTCTTGCCGATCAGGACAGCAAAAACCAGAAAGAAGATGATTCCAAAATTTGCGGCTAAAAATTCGGGATTAATGAGCATCCCGACTGAAGTGAAAAAGAACAGGCTGAAAATATCCCGCAAAGGTATAATTTCACTCAACGCCTGAAACCCATATTCCGATTCGCTGATTACCATACCGGCTACAAACGCGCCGAAAGCGAAGGAAAGGCCAAAAAGATAGGTGCCGTAACCGACGCCCAAACCCAAAACCGTGGTTGTTAGAAGAAACAATTCCCGTGAATTCCAGTTGGCGGCATATTTCATAATGCGCGGGATAATCCGTGTACCGACGAAAATCATTCCTGCAAGAAAGACCGCCGCCTTTAAGGCGGCAACGCCTACTACAGACATACCCCCCTTCGGGTTATTTAACTGAGGAAGAATAATCATCAAGGGAACAACCGCCAGATCCTGTACAATCAGCATTCCGATCATGACGCGGCTGGATAATGTTCCCATCCACCCCTGGTTTTCCAGAGTTTTTAATATCACCATTGTACTCGATAGTGAAATTAATGCGCCTGCCCAGATGGATTGTTTTGTATCCCAGCCCAGCCAATAGCCGATAAGGTATCCATAACCTATTGTAAGTATTATTTGAATAGGAGTGCCAAAAAGAGCGATGTTTCTTACAGGCTTCAATTCTTTTAAGGAAAATTCAAGGCCCAATGCAAAAAGTAAAAGCGCGACGCCGATTTCTGCGAGCTTCTCTATCTCATGAATTTCAGAGACAGTGACGCCTCCGGTATAGGGGCCGACAATGACACCGGCAATTATATAGCCTAAGATTAACGGTTGTTTAATTCGTTGTGCAATTAATCCGCCAAAGAAAGCAGCGATTACGATGATAATAATATCTCTTGCGATTCCCATTATAATATTTTGTTTTAAATTTTATTGTTGTTAATATTTCTATTTATTCATTCCTCGATAGTGTCAATCATGAAATGAGGTCTTGGTTATTTCCCATCCCTCAAATTGCGCCTTCGAGCACTATGGCTATCTATGCGCACAAAGCTTGGCCAAAGATAAGGGAGACCTGATGGAAATGAAGCCCCGCGATTACAGGATCAGATTCACCAGCATCCGAATTCCGACCACCATCAGAAAAACGGCGAAAAACCTTTTGAGCTTAGAAACCGGCAGCCGGTAAGCCAGTCGCACTCCCAGCGGCGCAGTCAACACGCTGGCAAGGACGATACCCGCCAGAGCCGGCAGATAAATATATCCGGCTGTGTAAGGCGGAAGGTCCGCCGCCTGCATCCCGTTGTAAAGATAGCCCAATGCCCCGGAGACGGCTATGGGAAATCCGATGGCGGCCGATGTGCCGATGGCTTGATGAATGGCCACATTGCACCAGATCATAAATGTCACGGACATGACGCCGCCGCCCACGCCGAGCAGACTGGACATGGCGCCGATGGCATTTCCCACCCCGAACATGCCGAGCATGCCGGGCAGTTCCCGAGAAGGCCTGGGCTTCCGGTCAACAAGCATCTGGAGGGATACATAGAAAAGAAAAACCACAAAGAAACCTTTAAGAAAGCCCGTGGACATGCGCGCAGCAAAACACGAACCCAGAAAGGTGCCGATTAGAATTCCCGGAACAATCCGGCGGACCACCGACCATTGGACCGAGCCGCGCTTGTGGTGGGCCCAGAAGCTTGAAACCGATGTGAACATGATGCTTGCCATGGAAGTCCCCAGGGCAAGATGCATAATGAATTCGGAAGGAATGCCCTGGCGCGTCAG
>JAKLDS010000117.1 GCA_022703375.1 Deltaproteobacteria bacterium
AAATCTTTTACACTGATGACCGAAATTGATAACATGGCTCTTTTAAAGCTGATTTCCAATGTTACCAATACCATGTCCGAAGGCGAAGTCTTTCAGCTCATGAAATGCGGCGATGCCTCCCTGACCGAAGAAGATTATTTAACAATTATCGAAAAGAAAACAGCTGTCCTGCTTTCCGCCGCCTGCGCCAGCGGCGCTATTCTCGGTTCGGCAGATCCGGATAAAATTGAAGCTTTCCGGCAATTCGGGTATAAGGTCGGCATGGCCTTTCAGATAACCGACGACACGCTGGATTACATGGCGGAAAAACAGGAATTCGGCAAAACCATCGGCAAGGATCTGGAAGAAGGCAAGATGACGCTGCCGCTGATTTACACTCTGCAGGCCTGTACCGCGGAAGAACGGGAAAAAGTGGGCGGCATGCTGTCCGAAAAAATCCACAACGAAGAAACGGCAGCTTTTATTTTCCGCCTGATTCAAAAATATCAGGGAGTGAACTATTCCCTCAAAAGCGCCGCCCGATATATTAACGAAGCAAAATCTTTATTGTCCGTCTTCCCCGATTGTCCCGAAAAAAATCATTTAATCGCCGTGGCGGAATATATCCTGTCCAGAAAAATTTAGTTATCCGGCAAAGCGGAAGATAATTTTTCAATTACTGAATTTTTCGCAGCGACGGTCGTCGCGCAGCGCCTGCGGCAGAAATTCCATTATATCTCGCGCCGTCATACCGTCCGCGCCTTTTTTGGCAGCCGCCAGATCTCCGGCATAACCGTGCAGAAAAACGCCTTTGCGTACCGACTCATTCGGTTTTAATCCCATTCCATACAGGGCGGCAATGCAGCCGGTAAGAACATCTCCGGAACCGGCTGTCGCCATGCCGGAATTGCCGCTCAAATTTATATAAACCCTGCCCTCAGGCAGACCGATTAACGAATGCGCCCCTTTTAGAACAATTATCGATTTCAACTTTTCCGCCGTTGCCTGCAAGATCGGAATTCTGTTCGCATTGATTTCTTCCGCGCTCTTTCCCGTAAGTCTTGCCATTTCTCCCAGATGCGGCGTCAGAATAGTAGCCGCTTTGCGCTGTCGTAATATATCCGCTCCAGTAGCTATCGCTGTCAGGCCGTCGCCATCCAGGAGAAGCGGCTTTTTGGTTTTTGCCGTAAGTTCGCGCACCAGTTGCTGCGTCTCGCCGTCCAGCGATAAACCGGGCCCAATGACAACCATATCGACTTTAGCCGCAATTTCCAGCAGTTTACTTTTATTTTTCAGCGCTATGCTTCCCCCGGCTGTTTCCTCCTGCGGCAGATAAACAATTTCCCGTCCTTTTACCGCCAGTTTGCCGATCATCGGTTTTGGTGCGGCAAGCCGCGCATAGCCGCCGCCTGATTTTAAAAAGGACATGGCCGCGAAATAGGGAGCGCCGTAATAGTTGGCCGCCCCGGCAATAAACAAAACATCACCCACCGAACCTTTGTAGGCATCTGACGGACGTGGCGGCAGCGTTATATAATCATTGGTTTCAATCTTCAATTTTTCGTCTTGATAAAGACTTGGGGGAAAAGAAATATGGCTGACAAATAACTCCCCGCAAAATTCATAACCCGGATAAATCATATTGCCGATTTTGGGCAGACCGAAAGTTACAGTGTAATCAGCTTTAACCGCCACACCCATAATTGCACCGGTATTGCCGTTAATACCCGAAGGGATATCCAGAGAAATAACTTTCTTTTTGCAGTTGTTAATCAACCGGATAACGTCAGCGGCCGGTCCCGTTACTCCCCTGTCCAGACCGGTGCCGAAAATGGCGTCAATAACGCCATCGCAGTGCGCAACATCTTTTTTCGCGGCTGCCACGCTTTTCAGCCCGATGACTTCCACCGGCAGCCGGGCAATGATTGCCCTGTTTTTTTGGGCTGCCCCCCGATATTTTTTTTCATCGCCCAGCACATATGCTTTCACCCTGCCGC
>JAKLDS010000118.1 GCA_022703375.1 Deltaproteobacteria bacterium
AATCCGCTGGGCCAGAGTCGGGTTGGGCGGAACAGGAACGGATAGTGTTTCACTGGCAATTTCTTTGGCTTTTTGATCAGAAAGGGCAATGACTTCATCCTCCTTGGGATGCATAAGTTTAAAGAGAAAAGGAAGAGTAATAACCAGGATAATCACCGGCAAAAGATTAAATGCGGCAAAGAGCGTATTGGACACCGGAACGACCATGCCGGTCGCTTTCTCGATCAGATTCTGCGGATGTTTGGCGGTCGCAATCAGCAGAGGAATGGAACCGGACAGACCCTGATGCCAGATCGTGATGCCGACATAGCCCGCGGCAACCAGCAGCGGGAAATGAACCTTCCTGTTCCGCTTGGCGATTTCCATCGCCAGCAACACGCCGATGACCAAGCCGAAGCCCCAGTTGACCCAGAAGCTGACAGCCCCAATAAAAGTCACGATCATTATGGCTTTCCCCGGATTTTCCGCCTTATTGGCGATCCAGACAAGAATCTTCTGCACCGGCGGACTCAGGGCCAGCACATAACCCATGAGCAATACCAGAATCATTTGCATGGTAAAAGCAAGAATGCCGTAAATGCCGTTTCCCCAGGTTGTAATAACCTTCATGAAATCGGAATTCGTAAATATCAGGGCAAGAATACCCGTCAGAAATGTGAGTAGAATCGCAAACAGGTAGGCATCGGGAAGCAGATTTTTCAAAATAAAGGTAAAAAATGACGCTAATCTTCGTAACATAAAACACCTCCATTTATTATTTGAATTAGTTTGGCGCTTGCAAACCCTCCATTTTTACCCCCCGTTAACTTTATGTCCGGTTAATTTATTTTAAGCACCTCCTTCAAGAATTTTTGTCGATTTCAGTTTTTTGTTCCAGCAACCACCCCAGCCAATTACTTCAGAAACAGCACCGTCTCCGAACGCCCTGTAATCAGCTAGTGCGTTATAACTTACTTTATAATATTAAAATTGTCAAACTGGTAATATATAAATAAATACGATATATTACGAATGTAGAAACTTGTCTGGTAGTCCGTTAGTGTTTACTCCCAGCGGTCCTAAATATGACTGACTAAATAATAATAACATTTACAATCAGCGCATCCCCAGTGCTTTTTCACATTCCGCGATGAGGGATGTTTTTGCCGCACCCCGATCAATAAAATCCCAGGGCAGGATTTCGGAAAACTGTTTTGGCCGGTAAACATAAAAATCAGCATTTATATTGACTTCCCGGAGTGCTTGCGCCCAATTTCCATGCCGGCGGTGGACGGCCAGCAAAATTTCCCCCACCCGGCGGTCGCCCAACGCCAGTAACGCCTGCACGTAATTCCATTTCGGTACATCATGGATTACCCTGAACTGTTTTTCGCGGCCAAAAGCATTCACCAGTTTCCTGATTTTTTTGCCGGTAAGGCCGACATCGGCCAGGGCACACCACTGCAGCGGAGTCGCCGGTTTGGGAATAAACTGTTTGATACTGAGCGTAATACTCCGGAATCTTTTTTTACCTTTCGACTGGTGCAAGGCATGATGCTGAATTTTTTTGGCCAAATCAATGATCGCATCAATATCTTTCTCTTCTTCGGTAGGCAGCCCGATCATAAAATATAAACGCAAATTGGGTATTTCATTTTCAATAAGAATTTCGGCCGAACGCATAACATCATCTTGAGTAATGCCCTTCCGCAGCAAATCGCGCAGCCGCTGGCTGCCTGCTTCCGGGGCCAGGGAGACCGTTTCTACACCGCTTTCTTTGAGCAGCCGGATAATTGTTTCATTTATTTGATCGATTCTCAGCGATCCGATGCCGGCCTGACCTTTTTTTGCCAAAATATACTCGCATATACGGGCCAGTTCCGGATGGTCGGAGACGGCAGTGCCCACCAG
>JAKLDS010000119.1 GCA_022703375.1 Deltaproteobacteria bacterium
TGACTAATATCCTCGGCCTTGCGTTACTGCCGGTTTTCGTCGAGGTTTTCAAGATAGATCCCAAAATCGCCGGCGCACTTTTAATTCCCGTCGTAGCAATCGTCAGTTATTTCGGACACTCGAGATTTTCATTTGCCAAAAAATCTAACGACAAATAATTATTCATCATACTTTAGAAGCTTTCGGCGGGCTGACTAACCCTTCGCCGGAAAGCACGACCGTACCTTCCTGATTGGCACAGGTGGTTTTCAGACGCACCCGGTTTTTCTCTACATTCAGTTCCAGAACTTCCACCCGTCCGGTTACCGTATCGCCGATATGCACGGGCGCAAGGAAACTTAAATTTTGATTCAAATAGATCGTGCCGGGGCCGGGCAACTGATTGGCAATGATGGCGGAAATAAATCCGGCGGTAAGCATGCCATGCGCGATGCGTGTCTTAAAAAAAGTGTTTTTGGCGTATTCCTCGTTGACATGTGCCGGATTAAAATCGCCGGTAATGCCGGCATATAAATAGATATCTGTTTCCGTAACTGTTTTGGCAAACTCTGCTACGTCTCCGACTTTCAGTTTATCAATACTCTTCCCGGCAATCATTGAATTTGACCTCCTTCGGTGAGTGGCTTTTGTTTGAAATAATTTCACACCACTATTAGAAAAAGATTTCTCGCTTCGCTTCGAAGGGACATGATCCTAGAACCAGCACTTATGGCTCCAAATATTGTCCTTCAAGTCCTTGATATCTTCCTGCAGCATAATATACAGGCTGGCATTGCTGATGGCCAGCCCTCCCTGATACGCCAACGCTTTGACCAGCAAAATCTCGTCATCTGTAAATTCTCTGGACCAGCTGCTGTAAATATTGAGAACACCAATCACTTTATCCTGGGATTTAATGGGAACGTAAAGCATGGAAACAATGCCTTCTTCCGCTTTTTCCTTTTTATACTGAATTCCCGGATCAATGGAAACATCCTTAATATATATTGTTTCTCCCTTGAGAGCCCGGGCAATGTTTTTATCCGCCGCTACCGGGCCCTTGTTGAGATACTTATCACTCAAACCAAAACTGGTAATCAGTTTTACAGTCAGCGTTTCTTCATCCAAAAGTCTCACTGAAGCAGCCTTTATCCTCAGCGTTTCCACCAGTTCGTTAGTCATAGCCTGAATAATTTTTTTCACATCAAGACTTGACGACATACTGGCAGACAAATCGAGAAATATCTGTGATTGCTTGCGCAGTCTCTTGATAAGATTGGCGTTTTCAATAGCAAAACCGCCCTGATCGGCGAGAATGGAAAGAAAATCTATTTCATCTTTGGAAAATTTGCGAACTTCTTTGGTATAGAGACTGAGTATTCCGAGCATCCGGCCCTTATCCTTCACCGGCACGGAAACAATCGAACCGATTCCCTCGGCTTTCTTTGCCGGGTGGTTTTTCAAACGCTTGTCCGTTGTAGCATCACGAAAATACATATAACCGTCTTTGAGCAATTGCGGACTTATTTTGACAGCATGCGCCGTGCCGGCATGAACGTATTTATCGGAAAGCCCGACCTGGGCGGCCGGTTTATTATTGATGAAATTTTCCGAATCTTCATCTCTGAGAAAAATAACGGCGGCCTTGGCTTTCAACGTATTCATGGCGGTGGAGACAATTAAATGCAGCGTTTTATCCTTATCTTCCGTTCTCCCCATTTCTATGCTCAGTTTGCTCAA